>JBPCMD010000107.1:0-55306 GCA_051002595.1 Gaiellaceae bacterium | reverse complement strand
GTCAGGCGAGATAAAGGAGTCGCCCTCGCGGCCGCCTCTGCGGCTCACCCGGATGTAGCCGTCGGCGACACCTGCTTTCATGTTCCCATCATGGTCTCCCAACTCGATGTAGTCAAGTACCTAGACGACTACCGGATGGAGCTCATCGAGCGAAACCGCCCGTAGCTCTGGTCAGCCGAAAGCCCTGATACGGCCTCGAACGGGTGGCGAGCGGCAGCCAGCTCATGGTCAAGTCTGTGACAGCGACCTCGAAGCCGCTCGTCGGAACGATTTGGACGCTCGCGCTTGCTGGAGAGCCTCTGGCGCCGAACGCGGGCGAGGGCGCTCCCTTTCTCGTCCTGGAGGCAGAGGGTTCCCGCGTCTCGGGGTCGGGAGGATGCAATCGGCTCGTCGGGAGCTTCGAGGTGAGTGCGAAGACCTTCGTCTCGGCCCCCATCGCAGCGACCCGCATGGCGTGCTCAGAGACCGTGATGGAGCGCGAGCTCGCATTTCTCCACGCGCTCGACGCGACCTCGCGGTACGAGCTCGTCGGCGAATCGCTCGAGCTGCTCGCCGACGGCAACGGCGTGGTCGCTCGCTTCGTGGCGTCCTCGGCTTCGGCCTCGTAGAGTCGAGAGCCTTGAGTCGTCGCGACTTCGTATTGCCCGTCGTACGAATCGGTTTCGCCGCCACCGCGATCGTGGCGATGACGTATCAGTTCGCCGCCACCGCTGACAGCTCGTTCCAGAAGGCGAACTTCTTCAGCTTCTTCACCATCCAGGCCAACCTGCTCGCTGTCGCGACGCTCTGTGTGCTCGTCATCGTGCGCCGCGGCGAACGGACAGCTCTCGTCGATGCGATGCGGAGCGGCGTCGTGCTGTACATGGCGATCACGGGGATCGTGTTCGCGCTCCTTCTCTCCGGCCTTCAGGAGGAGCTTCAGACGACGATCCCCGGGGTCGACTTCGTCGTCCACAAGCTGATGCCCGTCGTCCTCGTCGTCGACTGGCTCGTCGATCCTCCGCGACACCGGCTCAGTTTGTGGACCGCGGCGGCGTGGCTTTCCTTTCCCTTCGCCTGGTTCCTCTACACGATCGCCCGGGGCGCGTCGGTCGACTGGTACCCGTATCCGTTCGTGGACGTCGGCGAGCTGGGTTACGGCGGCGTCCTCGGGCGCGCCTCCGTGCTCCTGGTCGGATTCGCGCTCGCGGCCGTAGCGTTGCTCCTGCTCGGCAATCGGCTTGCCGGACGCCGCGCCGCCGCTGTCGGGTGAGGTCGCCGGCGCGCGATCGGTGGGAGCCGACCTCGGGTCCTCGGCCGGCAGGGTGGTCGGTCGTCTGGGACGTGCCGCAGCCGTGCGGGACTACGCGCCTTGTGACTCTCTCTTGACAAAGACGTTTCCCCTGTAGGAGCGTTTCCGGCCTACTCTCGACACCGATGGCAATCGCTGAGAGAACGGTCGGCAGGAAGGCGCGGGCGAAGCCGCAGAAGAAGGTGCGGACCGCGGCGACCCCATGGGGAGCGGCAGGGATCGTCGAGGAGGTCACGGTGCCTCAGCGGGCGGGCGAGAAGCGATTCTCTGTCGTCGTTCAGCTACTCGAGACGCGAGGCGGAGAGCGCCTGATCCGGTTTGCGTACATGACCGAGGGATCGGCGAGACGCGGTCCCGTGACGATGCGGGCGCGCGACCTCGAGCGGCTGCGGGCGGCGCTCGAGCGTGCGCCCGTTCTCGGGGAGGTGCTGCGCATGTAGGCGCGCGCGTGAACATTCCTGTGGCGTCGGCTTTGCGACCCTCGAGATCTTCCCTCGAGCTACGTTCCTTGTGTGCGCTCTACGCGGCCGCGAGGACGTGCTCGGCGGCCGCATCGACGAGGGCGGCAAGCAGAAGCCCTCCGTCTGCGGATCCGAGGAGCGGATCGACCGCGTGCTCGGGATGGGGCATGAGCCCCATGACATTGCCGGCCTCGTTGACTATGCCGGCGACGTTGCCGAGCGATCCGTTCACCTCTGCCTGATAGCTGAGCACGATCTGGCCGCGGGCCGACAGCTGGACGAACTGACCCTCGTCCGCGTGCCAGGCGCCTTCGCCGTGCTTGACTGGAAGGACGAGCTCCTGTCCGGCCTCGCAACGACTCGTGAAGAGCGTCTTGGCGCCCTCGACGAGCACCGTCGCATCGCGGCAGACGAACTCGAGCTGTCGGTTCGGGCGGAGGATTCCGGGCAGGAGCCTCGCCTCGCAGAGGATCTGGAAGCCGTTGCAGATGCCGAGCACCGGGCCGCCTGACGCGGCGAAACGGCGCACGGCGTCCATCGCCGGAGCGACGCTCGCGATGGCGCCGCAGCGGAGGTAGTCGCCGTAGGAGAACCCTCCGGGCAGGATCACCGCTCCCGTTGTCTCGGGAAGCTCTTCCTGCTCGTGCCAGACGAAAACAGGCTCCGCCCCCAACGCGCCGAGCGCCCAGGCGGCATCTCGATCGTCGTTCGAGCCGGGGAAGACGACGACGGCGACGATCGGCCGCTCGCTCACGTCTCGTCCAGGCGGATCTCGAAGCTCTCGATCAGCGGGTTTGCGAGGAGCTCCGAGCACATGCGCTCGATTTCTTCTCGAGCGAATGTGTGATCCTCGGTGCTGAGCTCGATGTCGATAACCCGCCCCACGCGGATGCTCCCGATCGCAAAACCGAGCTTCTCGAGCGAGCCGCGAACGGCCTCGCCCTGCGGATCGAGGATTCCGTCCTTGGGTCGCACCAGAACGGTCGCCCTCATGCGAGCACGACTCCCGGATCCACGAGGTAGGTGCCGAACGAGATTCCGGTGAGCCGCTCGAACGCCTCCACGTAGCGCGCGCGGGTGCCCGCTGCGACCTGCTCGGGAAGCTCGGGTCCCGGGGCGGTCTTGTCCCACCCCGTTTGCGCGCACCAGTCGCGCGCGAACTGCTTGTCGAAGGAGGGTTGCTCCCGCCCCGCCTCGTAGCCGGTGAGCGGCCAGAAGCGCGAGGAGTCGGGGGTCAGCGCCTCGTCGCCGAGCGTGAGAGTCCCGTCTGTCGCCACGCCCAGCTCGAACTTCGTGTCAGCCAAGATGATCCCCCGCTGCTCGGCGTGCGCGGAGGCGAATCCGTAGAGCGCGAGCGAGGCCGTCTTCGCGGCGCGATAGAGATCGGGTCCGCACAGCCTGGCCGCGCGCTCCTCGTCGATGTTCTCGTCGTGTCCCTCGCTCGCCTTCGTGGCGGGAGTGAATATCGGCGCCGGCAATCGCTCGGAGTCGCGCAGCCCCTCCGGAAGAACATGCCCGCAAACGGCGCCCGTCTGGCGGTAGTCACGCCAGCCCGAGCCGCTCAGATATCCCCGCACGACGCACTCGATGGGCAGCATCTCGAGCTTTCGACAGACCATGGTCCGCCCGTCGGGAGCCAGCTCGAGCAAGTGATTGGGGACGATGTGAGTGGTCCGCGAGAACCAGAACGCCGAGAGCCCCGTGAGAACGCGGCCCTTGTCGGGAATCGCCGTCGGCAGCACCACGTCGAAGGTCGAGATCCGATCGCTCGCGACGAGCAGCAAGCGGTCGTCGTCGAGCGCGAAGATCTCGCGCACCTTGCCGCTCGCGACGTGCACCGCCTCAGACACGAACCCGCTCCTCACGCCTCGTAGCGTGCAACCTCTGGAAGACGACATCGGTGTGACGGGTGAATGCCTCGAGGTCGAAGGCCTCGTCGAGATTCACGCGACCCGCGATCTCGCCATCTCCGCGCACCAGCGTCCGGAAGTCGAGACCCTCGTCCCACGCGCGCAGGGCGTGGCGCTGGACCATGCGATAGGCGGTGTCTCGGTCGAGGCCGAACTCGACGAGGGCGAGCAGCAGGCGCTGGCTGAAGAAGAGTCCCCCAGTGATCTCGAGGTTCGCGCGCATACGCTCCGGGCGGACGACCAATCCCTCGATGAGCCAGGCGAAGCGATCGAGCATGTAATCCACGGCGAGGAATGAATCGGGCAGCACGACGCGCTCGGCCGAGGAGTGGGAGATGTCCCGCTCGTGCCAGAGAGCCACGTTCTCCAGGCCGACGAGCGCGTATCCCCGTACAAGCCGCGCCAGCCCGCAGATCCGCTCCGCCACGATCGGATTCCGCTTGTGCGGCATCGCGGAGGAGCCTTTCTGACCGCGGGCGAACGGCTCCTCCACTTCGCGCACCTCCGTTCGCGCGAGGTGCCGGATCTCGAGAGCGAAGCGCTCCAGCGACGACGCGACGAGCGCGAGCGAGGAGAGGAGCTCCGCGTGGCGATCACGCTGCAGGATCTGGGTCGAGCTCGGCGCCGGCTCGAGCCCGAGACTCTCGCACGCGAGTCGCTCGACCTCGGGTGGCGTCGCCGAATACGTGCCCACGGCGCCGCTCAGCTTTCCGACCCGCATGCCTTCGAGCGCGCTCTCCATGCGTCGCCGGTCCCGTGCGAGCTGAAAGGCCCAACCGGCCAGCTTCAAGCCGAACGTGGTCGGCTCGGCGTGCACACCGTGCGTTCGCCCAATGGTCAAAGTGGCGCGATGCTCGTCCGCTCGCGCGACGACCGCCGTCGCGGCGCGGTCGATCCCCTCGAGCACGAGATCACCGGCCCGGCGCACGGTCAGCGCCAGCGCCGTATCCACGACGTCGGAGGAGGTCAGCCCGTAGTGAAACCAGCGCCCCTCCGGGCCGAGGGCGAGCGCGACCGCGTCGACGAACGCGGCGACATCGTGGTTCGTGGTTCGCTCGAGCTCGGCGACGTGCTCGGGGGTCGGAGTCGTCGCCCTTGCGCGGATCGCCTCGGCGGAGCCCCGCGGAAGCGTGCCGACCTGCTCCCACGCGTCGAGAGCCGAGAGTTCCACCGCGAGCCACGTCTCGAGCTTCGTCTCCTCCGACCAGACGCGCGTCATCGCAGGTCGGGAGTAGCGCGGAATCACCGATGCGATTCTAGAGGTCGCCCCAGCGCGGCAGATTGTCGACCTCCTGGCACGAAGACGTATCCCATCTGTGCGCACTTCAGCGTTAGGCTTGAAGTGGGAGGAGGCCCGGGGTGGCCCCTCGGAACTTCCGGGGACTACGCCGGATGCAGCGAGGCTGTCCTCCCTCCCGCCGCGTCTCGCGCGATGTCGTCTCGCCGCCGAGCTCCGTCGAAGGCGATCCGATCCGCTGCAGCGTACGCAGCCGCACGCGCGTCGGCGAGCGTCTCACCGAGACCCGTCACGTCCAGGATCCTGCCCCCGTTCGTCACCAGCCGGTCGCTGTGCAGCGCCGTCCCGGCATGGAAGACGAGGGCGCCCTCGGACTCCGCTTCGTCGACCCCGGCAATGGCCGAGCCGCGATCAACGCCCTCCGGGTAGGTGGCGGCGGCCAGCACCACCGTCACCGCCGCTCCCGGCAACGTCTCGAGCCGGATGCCCGCCAGCTCTCCTCCGGCCGCCGCCGCGAGCGCAGCCAGAAGATCACCCTCGAGGAGCGGCAGCAGCGACTGCGTCTCGGGATCGCCGAACCGGCAGTTGAACTCGAGCACGCGAGGCCCGGCGGGCGTGAGCATCAGCCCGGCGAAGAGAAGGCCGACGAACGGCGTGCCTCGTCGCCCGAGCTCGGCCAGCACGGGCCGGTGAACGAGCGCCAGCAGCTCCTCCGACGCGTCTGCGCCGACCCCGGGCACCGGCGCGTAGGAGCCCATGCCTCCGGTGTTCGGCCCGAGGTCACCGTCATATGCCCGCTTGAAGTCCTGGGCGGGAACGAGGGCGATCGCGTCCGAGCCGTCGCAGATCGCGAAGGACGAGACCTCCGGGCCTTCGAGCAGCTCCTCGACGATGAAGCCGCCGCCGAGCGTCGTGACCGCCTTCAAGGCGCTATCGAGCTCCGCGTCCGATCTGCACATATGGACACCCTTGCCCGCGGCAAGGCCGTCGGCTTTGACCACACAGGGCGGTCGCGCGACCGCCAGCTGTGTCGCCGTGGGGACACCCGCGGTTGCCATGACATCCTTCGCGAACGCTTTCGACCCTTCGATCGCGGCCGCGGCTCCGCTCGGTCCGAACACCGCGATCCCCGCCGGTCGGAGCACGTCAGCGACGCCACCCACGAGCGGCGCCTCGGGCCCGATCACCACGAGATCGATGTCGAGCGCATGGGCAAGCGCGAGGAGGCCCTCCGGATCCTCGGCCCGAATCGGGTGACACTCGGCGAGCCGTGCGATGCCCGGGCTTCCGGGCGCGGCATGGAGCTCGGTCAGGGACGGCGCCTGCGCGAGCTTCCAGGCGAGCGCATGCTCCCGCCCACCCGAGCCGACCAGAAGCGCTCGCACCGCGCGAGTCTATTGGCGCGGAACGCGCCCACCCCGGCACCCTCGGAAGTAGTGTTCGTCCCATGGAGCACACCGACTTTCAAGACTGGCTCGACGCGTACATCGAAGCGTGGAAGACATACGACGAAGCCGCGATCGGAGAGCTTTTCAGCGCGGACGCCCGCTACCGGTATCACCCGTGGGAGGTCGACGACGCGGTTCAGGGCCGGGACGCGATCGTCACGAACTGGCTCGAGGATCGAGACGAGCCCAGCTTGTGGACGGCCGAGTACCGGCCGTGGGCGATCGACGGTGACCGAGCTGTGGCCGCCGGCGTCTCCCGCTATCTCTCAGCTGACGGCGAGACGGTCGAGCGCGAGTACCACAACGTGTTTCTCTGCCGCTTCGACGACGAGGGCCGCTGCTCCGAGTTCACCGAGCTCTTCATGAGACGAGACGACGCGTAGGGCGAGCCTCGCCCGCGATCGTCGGCGGAGCTAGACGGTTGATTCCGAATAACCGCACACGCGGCTGGTGGCTGCGAAGCGGCGCCTGGCACGACGATCGGCGACGACACCTATCCACCGATACGCGCCGTCACCGCTCCCCGCACCATGCTTGGTCGCAGCTATCCCCGCGTACACGCCTATTCGGAATCAACCATCTAGAGGGCGAGGCAAGCCTCGCCCCTACAAGGCCAGGACGTGCTCCCGCGCGGCGCCCGTTCCGACCAGCGTTACGGGCACCCCGAGCGCGCGCTCGACGAACGACACGTAGCTCTGCGCCGCGCGAGGCAGCGTCTCGGCGATCTCCTCCTGCCAGCCGGAGAGCGTCTCGAAGACCGGACGGCAGTGGTGAAAGTCGCTCTGGTGCGAGGGAAACTCCTCGGTCTCGGCGCCGTCGGGCAACGAATAGCGAACGCAGACCGGTAGCTCGGCAAACTCGGAGAGGACATCGAGCTTCGTCAGCGCGAGCGACGTGATCCCGTTCACACGGACCGCGAAGCGAAGCGCCACGAGATCGAGCCAACCACAGCGCCGATCCCGACCGGTCACGGTCCCGAACTCCTGGCCGATCTCACGTACCCGCTCATTCGCCGGTCCTTCGACCTCACTGGGAAACGGCCCCTCGCCCACCCGCGTCACGTACGCCTTCGCCACACCGAGAACCTCGTCGATGCGGTTCGGGCCGATCCCGAAGCTGACGGCCGCCCCCGCCGCGATCGGGCTCGAGGAGGTGACGAACGGGTACGTGCCGTGGTCGAGGTCGAGCAGCGTTCCCTGGGCGCCCTCGAAGAGGATGCGCTCGCCACCCTCGAGCGCCCGGTGGACGAGCAGCGAGGTGTCTGCGACGTACGGCGCGAGCCTCTCCGCGTAACCGAGCTGGGAGGCCACCACCTCCTCGATCGCAAAGGGCTCGAGGTCGTACACGCGCTCGAGCCACACGTTCTTCTCCTCCACCGCGAGCTCGAGCTTCTGGCGCAAGATCTTGGGATCGAGCAGGTCCTGAACGCGGATCCCGATGCGCGTGGCCTTGTCCGCATAGGCGGGGCCGATGCCGCGGCGGGTCGTTCCGATCTGAAGGCGGCCAAGACGTCGCTCTCGAGCGCCGTCCAACGCGACGTGCCAGGGCATGACGAGATGCGCGTTCCCCGAGACGAAGAGCACGCCTTCGGTCCGGTGGCCTCGCGCCTCGAGGTCGTCGAGCTCGGAGACGAGGACGGCCGGATCGACGACGCAGCCGGCGCCGATCGCGCTCGGCTTGCCGGCGACGATTCCGGACGGGATCTGGCGGATCTTGTAGGTCTCGCCAGAGACGACGATCGTATGCCCTGCGTTGGGGCCACCCTGGTAGCGGCAGACGAGGTCGGACTCCTGCGCGAGCAGGTCGACGATCTTCCCTTTCCCCTCGTCGCCCCACTGCGCGCCGACGATGACCGTGGCGGGCACGTGGGGCAGTGTCGCACGTCCCGTTGGAGGTCAGGCGCGAGCTGCGAGCGCAGGCTCCGACTCCTCGAGAGCAATCGCATCGACCGTCGCCACCGCCGGCAGGCCGTGCGGGCAGCTCGACTCCACGCCGCCGCGCGAGCCGGCGATCTCGTCTGCCCGCCCGCCGAACTTGCGCACAGCGGCAAAGAGGGGGATCGCTCCTGCCGTCGCGAGCCCGCCGACGACGAACGCCGAGGCGACCGAGCGCGCCTCGCCGAGCGCGCCCAGTCCGACCTGCGCGCCGACACCGCCGGCGCCCGAGACCATCGAGTCGAAGGAGACGACCGTCGCGCGCTGCTCGGAGGGAACGAGCTGATGGAGGTACGCCTGGCGGACGGGGCTCGTCACTCCGAGCCCGGCCGTGACGAGGAGCAAGGCGGGAAGCGCGATCCAGAACGAGCCCGCGATACCGAGGACGATCGCCGCTCCCGTCTGAACAGCCCCGGCGATGAGAAGCAGAGTGGTGCGCCGACCGCAGCGCTGAGATGCCACGCTCACCACCTGATTCCCGACGATAGTCGACAGGGCGATGGCGGCCGCGACGACCCCGACGACCCAGACCGCGTCTGACTCGAGGAGGTCGAGCAGGTAGGGCTGGGACGCATAGAACGCCCAGCTCAAGAAGCCCAGCTGCAGGAACGACGCGAGCATGAGCAGGCGGAGTGGCCGTTGCCCCCAGCCGAAGGCGACTCCGGCGCGCGCGTTTCTCGCGATCTCCGTCGGCAGCTGCCCCCGCGGAACGCGACGAGGAGTGAAGCCGACATCGTGCATCACGACGAAGGCCACCACGAACACCGTCACGAGCAGAGCCGATCTGAGGACGTACGGAATGCTGAGGTCGATCTGCCCCAGGAAGCCGCCCCCGATGGTCCCGACCAGCATCGCCGACCCGGTCACCTGCGAGCCGCGCGCGAACACGCGATCGAGGACGCCGCTGTATCCCGTCGCTGCGAGGGCATCGACGAGCCACGCCTCCATCGCTCCCGAATAGAAGGTGAAGCCGAGAGCCATGAGCACGGACGCGATCGCGAACGCGATCACGCCGGCATCGATCTCCGCGAGCCCCACGTAGGCGAGCGTCGAAACGCCGAGCACGGACACGCTGAGCAGGAACGATATCCGGCGTCCGAGCGTGTCCGCGACGACGCCCGTCGGGATCTCGAACAGCACCGTGCCAAGCGAGAACGCGGCGTTGGCGACGAACACCTCGAAGAACCCGAGCCCCGCGTCGAGCAGGAACAGCGTGTTGACGCCCCAGATCGCGGCCGCCGAGAGCGTGTACAGGCCCGCGAGCGTGTAGTAGCCCGCGATCGTCCTCGCGCTCGACGGGACAGGAGCTTCGGCGGCGACGCTCACGACGTCACCCAGCGTAGTGACGAGGCCTAGGGCCCCAGCCTAGACCCGGCGCCTATGCGACTGCGAGATCGGCGAACTTCGCGTACCGGCGCAGGAAGGAGAGCTTCACCATGCCGGTCGGGCCGTTTCGGTGCTTGGCGCAGATCACCTCCGCGATTCCCTGCTGGTCGGACTCTTCGCCCAAGTAGTACTCGTCTCGGTAGACGAAGAAGACGAGGTCCGAGTCCTGCTCGAGACTCCCGGATTCTCTGAGGTCGGAGAGCAGCGGGCGCTTGTCCTGGCGCTGCTCGACCGCGCGCGAGAGCTGCGACATCGCGAGGATCGGCACGTCGAGATCGCGGGCCAGCACCTTGAGCGCGCGGGAGATCTGCGAGACCTCCTGCACGCGGTTCTCCGCGCTCGATCCCGACGTCATCAGCTGCAGGTAGTCGACGACGATGAGGCCGAGATTCGGCTCGCGCGACTTCAGCCGGCGCGCCTTCGAGCGGAGCTCCATCATCGTGGTCGAGCCCGTGTCGTCGACCCAGATAGGCGCCTTCATCAACCTGTCGCAAGCAGTCGTCAAGCGCGGCCAGTCCTCGGGAGCAAGCCGCCCGGTGCGAAGCCGCTGCGACTCGACCTTCCCCTCGCTGCACATCATCCGCTGCGTCACCTCGGCCTTCGACATCTCGAGCGTGAAGAGCGCGACCGGCGTCCCATGCCGCACCCCCAGGTTCGCCGCGATGCAAAGCCCGAGCGCCGACTTTCCCATCGAGGGCCGCGCCGCGAGGATGATCAGGTTGCCGGGCTGGAAGCCCGAGGTGATGAGGTCGAGCTCGCGAAAGCCGCTCGGAGTGCCGGTGACCTCGACTCCCAGCTCCACCAGCTGGGAGATGCGCTCGAAGCTCTCCTTGAGGAGCGTCTCGATGTGGGAGAAGTCGCTCGTGACGCGCTGCTGGCCGAGCTCGAACACCATCTGCTCGGCTCGGTCGACCAGGTCCGCGACCTCGCCGGGCCGCTCTTGTCCGAGGCGGGTGATCTCCTGGCCGGTGCGAACGAGGCCGCGCAGGGTCGCCATCTCCTTGACGATGCGCGCGTAGTGCTCGACGTTCGACGTCGAGGGGACGAGCGCAGCGAGCTCGGCCACCTTCGCCTGGCCGCCGATCGCATCCAGCTCCCCTCGCTCGTCGAGCTCGTTCGAGAGCGTGATCGCGTCGACCGGCTCGCCCTTCGCCCACAGGGCGAGCGAGGCGCGGAAGAGCTTCCCGTGGCTCTCGCGATAGAAGTCGGACGCGTCGAGGATCTCTGAGACCGTGCCCACGGCCGTGGGCGAGAGCAGCATCGCGCCCAGCACGGACTCCTCGGCTTCGAGGTTTTGCGGCGGGACGAGCGCGCTCAGTCGCTCGGGTGTCAGTGGTTGAGTTCGGGCCATGGGTGCGGGAGTCAATCCGTCAAAGACACGTCCGTCCAATCCAGTCCCTGTGAGCGCGGAAGCCCCTCACTGCAGCAAGAAGAGAACAGACGTTCCCATGTTATCCCCGACACCGGACGCTCTTTGGACAGGTTCGGCCGAGTTGTCCAGGCGGAAACAGCCGCTGCGAGCGGGAAGTTCCGATAACGCTCAACAGGCATGTGGAGAGAGTCGTGGACGGCGCACGAACAGCGGGCGACAGGCACCCTGCGGGTGCCAGTCACCTTCGTCGGTGGGCGCCTGACACCGCAGGTGACTGGCGCCTTGCGTTTTCGACTGCCGCTACGCGGGCGCCGGCTCGTCGCGCTCGGCCGGCACGGAGCTCTCGGGCCCGTCCTCTTCGGGCTCGTCCTCGGCGAGCTCCCCCTCCTCGATGACCTCTCGGACCACCGACTCGGCCTCTGAGTGCTCGGCCGCAGCGGCGGCGGCTGCCTCCGCCTCCGCCGCCTCGAGCGCCACGAGCTCCTCCTCGGGCGGCAGCTCCCCGCCTTCGGGGACGACCAGCGTCCTCACCTCGACCTGCACGTCCTCGAAGAGCTCGATCGGGATCGCGTAGCGGCCGATGCGCTTGATCGGGTCGATCCCGATCTTGCGCCGGTCGACCCGCACCTTGTGCTCGGCCCAGATCCTGTCAGCGATGTCCGTGGGCGTCACCGAGCCGAACAGCGAGCCGGTCGGGCCGGACTTGACGTCGAACCGAAGCTCGGCCTTTCCGAGCAGCTCGGCGATCTCCTGCGCCTGCTCAGTGCTGCGCGCCTCGCGCGAGGCGCGCTGCGCCTCGACGCGCTCGAGCTCCGTCACGCGAGCGGGCGTCGCCGCCTCGGCGAGCCGCCGCGGCAGCAGGTAGTTCCGCGCATAGCCGCGAGCGACATCGACCACGTCGCCGCGCAGCCCGACCTTCTCGACGTCCTTGAGCAGGATGATCTGCATCCGCGCTACTGGGAGACGTAGGGCAGGAGGGCCATCTCCCGCGCGCGCTTCACGGCGCCGGCGACCTGCAGCTGATGACGCCGGCACGCGCCGGTGATGCGCCGCGAGCGGATCTTGCCCTTCTCCGAGATGTAGCGGCGGAGCTGGGCGAGATTCTTGTAGTCGACCTCCGCCACCTTGTCGCGGCAGAGGTGACAGCTCTTCCTCCTCCCGGGCGCGGTGGTCGGCCCGGTGCGTCTGCGCTGTTGCGGTTTCTTGCCGGCCATCGCTTAGAACGGAATGTCGTCGTCGGCGGGCGAGGGTGGGAAGTCGGCCCCTCCGGCGCTCGCGGTCGCCCCTGCAGGCACGTACTGCGCAGCGCCCTGCTCCTGGTCTGAACGACTGTCGAGGAACTGCACGCTCTGCGCCACGACGTCCACCTTCGACCGCTTGCTACCGTCCTGAGCCTCCCAGGAGCGCCAGTCGAGCCGGCCGTCGATGCCGATGCGGCGACCCTTCGCCAGATGCTGCGAGAGCATCTCCGCCTGGTTGCCGTACACCTTGACGTCGAAGAAGTTGGGCTTGTCCACCCAGCTGCCGGCGTCGTCCTGCTGACGCCCGTTGACGGCGACACCCATCTCGAGGACGGGCGTGCCGGACGGGAGGTGACGAAGCTCCGGGTCGCGCGTCAGGCGCCCCACGAGAATCACACGGTTCAAGTCTCCAGCCATTTCGCTTACTCCTCCTCTTCCTCGATCTGCTCGTCGACGTGCCCGTCGACGGGCCCGTCCACTGGGGATGCGGTCTCTGCATCCTCGCGGGTCGGAGAGCCCACCGCTACCGGCCGGGAGGGACTCCCCTCGATCCGACGTGTCGCCATATGACGAAGGACGCCGTCGTCGATGCGAAGCACGCGCGAGATCTCGTCCAGCGTGCCCGCGTCGCAGCTGAACTGCAGCAGGTGATAGATGCCGTCCCCTTTGTGCGCGATCTCGTAGGCGAGCTTGCGCCTGCCCCACACGTCGTGCACGTCCCAGGAGCCGCCGGCCCTGTCGACCAGCTCGCGCGTGCGCGCGACGACCTCGCCCTGGCGGCCCTCCTCCAGATCCGGGTCGAGCAGCAGCAGAATCTCGTACTCGGTCACAGGTTCCCGTGTCTCCCTTCGGTCTGAGTCGGCCTCGCCGGATCCGACACCGCCGGGAACGGGCGTGTGAGATGCGAGGCAGGAAGCCGCGGGATGGTAGCAGTCGGCGTGCGGCCAGACGCGAGGCAGTAGGGGCCGGGCATGCCCTTTTCCTCCTGTGGAAGCAATGTTTCGGTATTGGCACGATCCGCCCTTGACCACAAACGCCGGCGCTCGACCTGCGATCCCCTCCCCAGGACTGGGCCGTTGACTGGGCCGTTGCCGGCTAGCGCCCTCTGAATGCCGGCGGGCGCTTGCCGAGGAAGGCCTGGACGCCTTCGGCGAAGTCCTCGGTCGACGTCGCCGCCTGCTGGAGCTCCGCCTCGAGCGCGAGCTGCTCCTCGAGCGACGCCGTGTACGCGTGCTCGAAGAGCTCCTTCGTCATCGCGACTCCCCGCGTAGGAAGGTCTGCGTACCAGGAAGCGAGCTCCCCTACTCGCGGCGGGAAGTCGTCCGCCGCGACGACCTCGGACACGAGACCGAAGCCGAGCGCCTCGTCCGCCTCGAGCCGTCGGTTCGAGACCATCCACTCGAAGGCCTTGGCGAAGCCGAGCAGCCGATGGACGAACCAGGATCCGCCGGCGTCGGGGATCAACCCGATGCCGATGAACCCCGGCACGAACGTCGCCTGGTCGGAGGCGATGCGGACGTCGCACGCGCAGGCGAGCGAGAGACCGGCGCCCGCGACCGGGCCGTTGATCGCGGCGATCACCGGCTTCTCGAGCGCGCGGATCGCGCGGATGTTCGGGTGGTACGTGCCCTCGAGCGCATCCCCGATCCCGCCCGGGAGCTCGGAGAACTCCTTCAGATCCTGCCCCGAGCAGAAGCCCCGACCGGCGCCGGTGATGACGACTGCGCGCACCTCCGGAGCCGCTGCTTGGTCCAGCGCCTCGCGGAGAGCGGCGTGGAGCGCGCGGTTGAACGCGTTGAAGACCTCGGGCCGGTTGAGGGTGATCGTGAGCACCGCTCCGGCCCGGGCGGTCATAACCTCGGGCATGGGGAGAGCCTAACGGCGGGGACGAAAGAGGTAGGCGACGAGCGCGCCCGCGGCGAGCCCTGCCAGGGCGATGCGCGTGACGTCGACCGCGGGCTCGAACCGCACCTCTCCGTCCTTCACGACGTACACGCCGACGCCGCGGGAGCGAAGACCGAATCCCGCCCCGCCACTCGTGCCGCCGCCTCCACCCCAACCACCGCGGACCGCAGCCACCGGGATCACCGTGACGCCGTCTCGCTCGACCGGGTCGCCGACGACGCGGCGCACCGAGAGCGCGTCCTGCAGGCCCTTGCTCATCTCGTCGTGGTTCACGCCTTCTCCCGATTCAGGAAGGCGCGAACGGCGTCCTGCGCCTCGTCACCCATCATCGACATCGCCAGCCAGTCTCGGGCATGGCCAACCGTCTGGTGCCAGGCGAAGTCACGCCAGACGTTCAGCTGCTGCTTTGCGTAGCGCGTCGTCTGAGGGAGCTTGGCTGCGAGCTTCTCGACCAGCTCGTCGACGACTGCGTCCAGCTCCGCCTCGGGCACCGCGCGGTTGACGAGCCCCCACTCCACTGCCTGCGCCGCGGGAACCTCGTCGCAGAGGAAGACGATCTCCCGCGCACGCCGGTCGCCGACCATGAGCTGCAGCCACTGCGTCGCGCCTCCCGCCGGAACGGAGCCGTGCTCGAGCCCCACGTGCCGGATGAACGCCGAGTCGACCATGACCGCCAGATCGCACGCCATCTGCAGCTCGTTCCCGCCACCGACCGCGATCCCGTTGATCCGCGCTACCGTCGGCTTGCCGATCTCGCGCAGCCGGTCATGTGCGTCCTTGAAGGCCCCGAACCACTTCCAATACTCCTTCGGCTTGCCGAGGTAATCCTCGTCCCAAGAGCGAAGGTCGGCGCCGACACAGAAAGCCCGCCCGGTGCCTGTCACCACGACCGCGCGCACGTCGTCGTCCCACGACGCGTCCTCGCAGGCGCGCGCAATCTCCCTGAGCATGCGGAAGTCGAACGCATTCAGGACGTCCGGCCGGTTGAGCCGGATCGTCGCGCGAGGCGGGACCTTCTCGTAGACGATCGTCTCGAACCCGAGCTCCGCAGGATTGCGCGGCCGGGGGTGCGTCGGTTCGGTCACTCGATCGACGCGAAATGCACGGTGAACGGGATTCCCATGGCCATCGCGTCCTTGCCCGATGCGGCGAACGCCTCGGAGCTCACCGCGGACTTGAACGACTCCATGTCGTCCCACTCGAACTCGGCGTAGTAGCGGTAGGACGGGTCGCCGAACGGCGAGCCGAAGACCTTGCCGTGCCGAAACGCCGAGCACTCGACCGGTGGGACGAACTCGTCGAGGTGCTGCTGATACCGGTCGGGATCGGGCTCGGATTCGTACTGGATGATCGCGCGGACCATGCGTACTCCCTTCGTCCGTTGACGCGGGGAGCGTATAGCGTCTGCGGGCGTGAGCTCGACCGGAGTCGCAGCCCTGCTCGCGCTCGCCGCCGGCTTCGGTGGAGCGGTGCAGATCGCCGTCCAGGGGCGGCTCGGGGATCGCGTCGGGAGTATCGAAGCAGTCGCGACGGCGTCCCTCATCGGAGCCCTGGTCGCGCTCAGCGTGCTCGTCGTCGTGCGCCGCTCGCTGGGAGGAGTCGGAGAGGCGTTCGGCTCGCCGAAGTGGATGCTGCTCGGCGGAGTTATGAGTGCGCTGATCATCCTTGCGATCACCGTCGCTGGGCCCCGTATCGGAATCGTCGCCACGACGGCGGTGTTGATCGCCGCGCAGTTCACGCTCGCGACGATCATCGATCGCAACGGCTGGTTCGGAGTCGAGCGGATCGCCGTCAGTTGGCCGCGGCTGGCCGGGATCATGCTTCTGTTCGTCGGCGCGGCGCTGACGTTGCGGAGATGAGCGTGCTCGAAGGCCTCGAGCCTGTCGGCGTTTGGACGCGTTTCGCGGAGCTGACCCGAATCCCGCGGCCACCGAAGCAGGAAGCGGCGGTTCGAGAGCACATCCTCCGCTGGGTGGCGGGGCGCGGCTTCGAAACTGCGGTCGACGGCGAGGGCAATGTGGTCGTGCACGTCCCCGCCTCCGAGGGCCGGGAGAGCTCGCCGACCGTCGTCCTGCAGTCGCACCTGGACATGGTGTGCGAGCGCGATCCGGACAGCCCGTACGACCCGCGAGAGGGCAGGATCAACGTCGTCGTCGACGGCGACTGGGTCGCAGCGGAAGGCACGACGCTCGGCGCGGACAACGGGATCGGAGTCGCGGCTGCGCTGGCCGCGGCTGAGGATCCGGAGATAGCCCACGGGCCGCTCGAGCTGCTCTTCACGGTCTCCGAGGAGCAGGGTCTCGACGGCGCCAAGAACCTCGATGCCTCGTTCGTCTCGGGGCGGCTGCTCCTCAACCTGGACGGGACGAGCGACAAGGCGCTCACGATCGGCTGCGCGGGAAGCTGGCACACGTTCACCCGACTGCGCCTCGATCCCGAGCCCCTGCCGCCCGACTACGAGACGTGGGAGGTGCGGGTCTCGGGCGCCCGCGGCGGCCACTCCGGCGCGGACATCGCACGCGGTCGCGTCAACGCGATCAAGGCGCTCGGTCGGACTCTCTCCCGCGGGCACGAGGCGGCGCCTTCTCGGCTCGCGGTGCTCGAAGGGGGCGTGAGCCGAAACGCGCTCCCTCGGGAAGCCCGAGCGGTGATCGCGATCCCGTCAGGCGCCGATGAGGCGTTCCGTTACCCAGCGGAACACGAGCTAGCGTCCGTCAGCGAGCAGCACGCCGGCGCCGACGACGCGCTGGCGCTCTGCTTTGCCGTCGCCGGAGCCCAGGCCGTCGCCGCCGAGTCGACGACAGGTCGCGCGCTCGACCTGCTCGCGACGATCCCGAGCGGAGTCGTCGCGATGAGCCCGCGCCTCTCGGCGACGGTCGAGACCAGCACGAGTCTCAACGTTGCCGGCACCGACGAGGGCGTGCTCACCCTCGCCTCCGTGACGCGAAGCGCCAACGCGCCCGGGCTCGACAACGTCGTCGCCGGAATCGAGGCGGCGGCTCGCCTCGCCGGCGCGGAGGTGGAGATTCTCCGGTCGTATCCACCCTGGCGGCCCGATCTCGACTCGAAGCTGCTCGCGGTCGCGCGAGTGACCTTCGAGCGCCTGTTCGGAGCAGCGCCGGGACTCGAGGTCGTCCACGGCGGCCTCGAGTGCGCGGTGATCGGCGGCAAGCTGCCGGGGGTCGAGATGATCTCCCTCGGCCCGGAGATCGTCGGACCGCACGCTCCCGGCGAGCGCCTCAGCATCTCGGGGACGCAGCGGTTCTATCGCCTCCTCGCCGCGCTCCTCGACGACCTCTCGCGCTAGCGATGCTCACGATCGACGAAAGGGACGGCGTACGAGAACGTCTCCTCAGGCTCGCCCAGACCGACCCGTGCGTCATCGCGGCAGCGGCTCGCATGCCGCCCGACGCGCTCAGCGTCGAGCTCGAGCGAACGGGGTCGACGCTGGCTACTCGGCTGCGGCCGACCCTGACCGAGCTCACCGGGTCCAGCGGCAGCGGCTCCTGATCGCCCCCACATCGAGCAGCGTCACGCGTCCGCGTTGGAGCACGACCGCTTCACGCTCCTGCTCCTCTCGAAGCACGCGGTTGACTGTCGCCCGCGACGTCCCCGCCATGGACGCGAGGTCATCCTGGGTGAGTGGCACGACGGGCGCCCCGTCGCGGTGGGCGTAGGTCTCGGCGAGCTCGCAGAGCCGTCGCCGAACGCGGGCGTCCGCGTCGACGTGGTGCGCCTCGACGATTCGGTCGCTCGTTCGGCGAACCTGCTCGGCGAGCAGTCGCAAGAGCACGTCCTTCACGCCCGGATGGCTGCGCTGAAGGCGCGCGAAGTCGTCGCGGAAGACCGAGCGCGTCTCACCATCCTCGAGCGCCGAGACCGTGGCGGAGCGACGCTCGCCGGGGAGGAGCAGGGCGAGCTCGCCGAATGCCTGACCGGGTCCAAGGACATCGAGCAGGACACTGCCTCCGGCCGACGTCCCGATGCGGGCGGCGAAGCGGCCGCGCGCGATCAGGTGGAGCGACTCGGCCGGGTCATCTCGGTGGAACACGATCTCGCCCTTGTCGAACGTCCTGCGGCGCGCGATGGAGAGGAGCTCACGTACGTTCGCAGGCGCCAAGTCGGATAGCAGCGGCCACTCCACCAGCGGGAGTCTCTGTCACGAGCGTGACACTCGCAACGTCAGCTCGGCGAACGACGCGCTCGGCCCTTGCTTCTAGTCTCGAGACATGTCAGATCAGACGAGAAGGGAGCACACCATGAAGCGCACCGTCATCATCCTCGGCATCGCCGCAGCCATGGGCATCGTCCCGTCGGTCGCCGCTGGCGGAAACATCTCGACCCAGGACAGACCGCAGGACAAGGTTCAGATCTTCAAGCCACAGCCGCAGAGCCCCGCGCGCGCCTCGATCGCCCGCGTGAGCTCACACCGGTTCAGCGCGCACAGGATCTCCGTGCTCCGCATTCAGTCGCGCTGAATTCGTCAGAAGATCCCTCCGTGGGAAGGGAAAGGGGGCTCCGGAGAGGGCCCCCTTTTTCTGCGCGCTCAGAATCCGACGATAGGAGCGAGGCGAACGAAAAGAGGAATGAGCCTCCTACGAGGCTACGAGCTTGTAGCCGGCGCCGGGTACGGTGAGCAGCCGGCGGGGCTCGCGAGGATCGTCTTCGATCTTGGCGCGCAGGTTGAAGATGTGGCTGTCGCACGCGCGCTCGTCTCCTACGAACGACGTCTGCCACACGCCTCGCAGAATCTCGTTCCGTTCGAAGACACGACCCGGGTCTCGTGCGAGCAGAGTCAGGATTCGGAACTCCATCGGGGTCAGGTGCACCTCCTCGCCGTGGAGACGGACGCTCTGCTCCGCCGAGTCGATGGAGAGCGCGCCGAGCTCGAGGCGGGCGGTTCCGTCCGAGCGGTCGAACTCCCGCCGTCGCAGGATCGCGCGGAGTCGGCTGACGAGCTCGGCCGTCGAGAACGGCTTGGTGATGTAGTCGTCCGCGCCCAGCTCGAGGCCGACCACCCGCTCGACCTCGCCATCCCGCGCCGTCAACATCACGATCGGCACCGCCGAGCGGGCACGGAGGCGGCGGCAGACGTCCGTGCCGGAGAGCTTGGGCATGACGACGTCCAGGATGACGACCTCGTAGTCGCCTCGGAGCGCGGTCTCGAGCGCCGCCTCGCCATCGGACACACAGTCGACCTCGAAGCCCGCGGAACGAAGAGCGTACGAGACCGGCTCGAGAATGTCGTTCTCGTCGTCAGCGAGCAGCAGGCGCGCCGTCATGGGTCGAGGGTGCCCGGCGCTCGTGGCGCGTCCTCGGCGAGGGGTGGCAGAGGTAGGAGGACGCGTACCGTCGTGCCCGTGCCCTCTTCCGACGCGATCGTCAGCGTGCCGCCGAGCACGCGCACGGCCTGCCGGACGATCGCCAGCCCGAGTCCGAAGCCTGTGCCTTCGTGCACGCGGCCTCGGTAGAAGCGGTCGAACACGCGTGTTCTCTCCTCGAGCGGGATGCCAGGTCCGGCGTCGCTGACGTCGACAGCGACGGTCCCGTCCAGCCGACGAGCCGACAACCGCACGGCCCCGTCTCCCGAGTACTTCGTCGCGTTCGCGGCCAGGTTGAAGACCACCTGCTCGATGAGGTCGCGGTGCGTGTGCACGAGGATGTCCCCGGGGCAGTCCACCTCCGGCAGAGGGCCGTCGTCCGACGGCAGCTCGGCGGCCACTTCGAGCAGCACTGCGCAGAGCTCGACGGTCTCGAGCGGCGCCATCTCCCCTTCACCGGCCTCGGCGCGCGCAAGGGTCAAGAGAGAGTGGCTGAGCCTGCCGAGACGGGCTGCCTGGCGTTCGACGATGTCGAGGAAGCGGTCTCGCTCCTCGGGTGACTCCTTGGCGCCGCCCTGGAGGACCTCGATCGCGCTCGTGATCGCGGTCACCGGCGTGCGGAGCTCATGTGCCGCGTTCGCGACGAACTCGCGCTGCGCCCGCTCGCGCCGCTCGAGCTCAGATACGTCGGTGATGACGAGAAGGGCGGTCTCGAAGCGGTCGGCGGGGATTCCGCACACCGTGTAGCTCTCACCTTCAGCCGGCAAGACGCGCTCGATCGTGACCGAGGCTTCGGGCGCGAAGAGCTGTGCTGCGAAGTGCCTGAGCGGGAAGTGCGGCGGCCACGGATCGGGGAGCTTGTCGCCCTCGCCGAGCGAGTTGACACCGAGCAGGCGGGCAGCCGCCGTGTTGGCGATCTCGACGCGCAGGTCCGAGTCGAGTGCCACCACGCCCTGGTCGAGCCGTCCCAGCAGTCGCTCGAGGCGGGCACGCTCACTATTCAGATGCTCGATCGAGCGGTGCAAGCGGATCCGCATGCGTTCGATCATCATGGCCAGGCTCCCGATCTCGTCGCCGAAACGCGGTCGCAGCGGTAGCGCGGCGAAGTCACCCTGTTCGATCGCGGACGCAGTCGCGCCAATGCGTTTCAGCCGCGTGGCAAGCAAGGAGGCGACGACGAAGCCGATCGCCGCGCCGATCGCGGTCGCAATGGCCACCGCGAGTCTCACCTGGTCCTTGAAGACCGCCATCGTGTCCCCGTAACCTGGCTGCGGCCCGAACGCGAGCAACACGTTCGCCTTGGACGAGCGGAGCGGCACTGCCACGACGCTCGTTCGACCTTCGTCGTAAGACCGCGCGAAGTGTCCACCAGCAAGTGCCGACCTGACCGCCCTAGTTGCGTCGGGCACCGACATCAGTTGGCGTCCGTTCGAGCTCATCGACCCGACCGGCGACCCGTTGGCGTCGAACAGGAACACCGAGAGCCTCCGCCGCTGGGCGACCTCGTCGACCGCAGGGCCGGGGCGGCGCTCCTCGAGCGCAGTCGACACGGTGTCGGCGGTTGCGCGCACGTACCTGTGTGCGCTCTGCACCGACCGCTCGCGAAATGCCTGCTCGGCCCGCCAGACGACGAGCTCCGCGACCGCAAGCGCCGTCACGGCGGTGATCGCCGCCATGACGAGCGCGAGCCACCAGCGCATGCTGAGCCGAAAGCGAGGTTCCATGGGTAATGTCATGCCCGCAACGTCCCTCCTCGAACCGTCCGTCGAGCGACGCTGGCCGGCCTCTCGAGTGACGGGGCCGGCCAGCCGGATCCGGAGCCGCAGTCCTAACGCGCTGCGAGACCTGCGACGGTCCCCGGAAGACCGGGGAAAGCCCCGATCGACGTCAGAGACCCGTCCTTCTGGATCGCCCATCCGTGCACCATGCGAGAGGTGATGTCGATCGCGTACAGATAGCGGCCGTCCTTGCTCTGGTCGGCGTCGCGGATCGACAGCTCTCCGAACGTCGTCGTCGCGGCGATCGACTCGAGCAACGCGATGCTTCCGTCAGAACCGATCGTGTAGCTGGAAATCGTCCCGTCACCGAAGTTCGTGACGTAGGCATAGCGCTGATCCTTCGAGATCACCGTCCAGCACACTTCGCTGCGGAAGTCTCGAACCGAGCCGCTGATCGTCCGGAACCCACCCTCGAGCGTGTAGCTGCTCGCTGACGCTTCGCCGATCCTCCCTTCCTCCGCGTTGGTCACGACGAACGTGCCGTCGCGCGTGAAGTCGAATCCGAACGGCGTCTCGCCGTCGGAATCGTGGATCTGTCGTCCGAACGGCTCGTCGTTTCGGGTCAGGCGCCAAGTGAGGATCCTGTTCGTCGCCTTCTCGGTGACCACGAGCGAATCGCCGTCCGGCGTGATCGACACCTGCGCGGGATCGCTGCCCGCCTCGCTCAGCGGGCGCGTGGATCCCGCGATCGGGACGAGGGCGCTGTCGTTGGTCAGATGGAAGCCGGTGACGTTGCCGAGGCCCGTGCCACCGTTGTTCAGCACGTAGACGAGGTCGCCGCGGACGGTGATGCTGTTGGGCGTGGAGCCGCCGGACGGAACGACCGAGCGGAGCTCGAGACCATCCCTGCGAACGTCGAAGACCGAGATCTCGCTGCTTCCGACGTTGGCCACGAGCAGCTGTCGTCCGTCCTTTGTCAGCACGACCGGGCCCTGGGACGAAAGGCGGATCCGGCTGGTGCCTTCGCCTCCGGTCGCGTAGGCGCCTTCGAGCGCGAGCGTGCCGTCAGCAGAGCGGCTGTACGCCAGAATCTGATTGCCTGCGGCGTCGTTCGTCATCGCGTACACAGCGCCGCTTCTGAGTTTGCCGTCTGCCGCTGCGCCTGCGGTTCCGATCGCGCCGAGCGCCGCGAGGAGCGCGGTGGCGAGTGCCGCTAACAGCAGGCGATAGGCGAGCTTTCCGACTGGATGCATCGAGTTACCCCTCGAGAGTTGTGAGTGAACGAAACGATCGTTCCCGAGGCGAGCGAAGGCTCGATCCAGCGGCTGTCCAGGTCTATTCACATGACCGGGCGGAGAGAGGGAGAAGTCGCGAGGGGCCTATGCTCTCATTCGTGAGCGGGGTCGTTCTTGCGGCTCGGTCGCGCGAGCGAGCGGTTGGGCGCCTCAGAGCGCTCGCGCTCGTCGTCCTGGCGCTCTCGACGGCCGGTTGCGCGCTCGGCCGCGACGTCGAGCCCGACTCCGGCTCGACGCTCGCGCGGACGTGGGTCGACGGCGACGGGGATGGGTTCCTCGGGCGCGGCCCCGGCGAGGAGCTCGTCGAGCGCACCGAGCTCGCGCCGGCGACCCTCCCGGATGAGGTGCTCGCGGTCTTCGCGCAGCTGACCGACGTTCAGATCACGGACGAGGAGTCACCGGCGCGCTTGGAGATGCTCGACCGGCTCGGCGCCCCGTTCACGTCGGCGTTTCGTCCACAGGAGTCGCTCACCGGGCACGTCCTGGCCGCAGCTCTTCGGTCGGTAGCGTTCCTGCGCCCGCAGGCGCTCGTGCTCACGGGCGACCTGATCGACAACGCGCAGCGAAACGAGCTCGACCAGTTTCTCGCGATCATGCGAGGCGGTCGCGTCGATCCGGGCAGCGGACGCGCTGGGTACGAAGGCGTTCAGACGTCCGGAAACCCTGACCCGTTCTACTACCGGCCCGACGTCGATCCTCCGCGACAGGCGGGACTGCTCCGAGGGGCGCAGAAGCCTTTCGTATCGCCCGGGACGCGCGTGCCGTGGTTTCCCCTCGTCGGCAACCACGATCTGCTCGTGCAGGGGAATATCGCCTCGAGCGCGCGGATCGACGAGGTCGCGACCGGGTCGCGGAAGCTCGTGCAGCTCGGTGAGCTCGCGCGGGCGACGGTCGAGAATCGCCGCCTCACGCGTCCGCTCGTGGAGAGCCTCCTCGAACGCGGGCTGCCGGGAGAGACGATCCGCGTGTCACCGGATTCACGCCGAAGCCTTCATCCGCCGTCCGAGGCAGTCGCTCGGCTGCGCGACGCGAGCGACGCCCCCGCCGGCGGGCCGCTCCTCGACTACAGCTTCGACATCGGGCGAGACGTGCGCGGCATCGCGCTCGATACGGTGCGCCGTGAGCTCGGCGCCGGCGGGATTCTCCGTCGCAGCCAGACGCGCTGGCTGCGGAGAGAGCTCGCTCGAGCCGGCGAGCGCTGGGTGATCGTCTTCTCGAGCACTTCGCTCACCGAGACTGCGGGCGCCGAGCCGGCGTTGCGGGCGCTCGACGCGAGCCCTCGCGTCGTGGCGGCCGTCTCGGGCGACAAGCACCGCAATCGAATCGAGCCGCGGACGTCGGGCTCCGGCGGGTACTGGCTGATCGGCACGTCCTCCCTGGTCGACTTTCCGCAGCAAGGGCGCGCATTCCGCCTGCGGACCGCGCCTGGTCGCCGGGTCGTGCTCGACACCTGGGTCTTCGATCACGGGGGCTCGCAGCTGGCCGAGGTCTCGCGACAGCTCTCCCACCTCGATCACCAGGGCGGGCGGCCGCGCGTCTTCAGCGGCCGCCAATCGGACCGAAATGCCCGCCTCTTTCGCTGATGCGGAGTCTTCACTCTTCACTCCTCCCGCAGGCCGACGACGATCGGCCTCTGCGACGCCGACCACCCCACCCACGCGGAGGCCAGGAGCGCCAGGACTACGAGGATGATCGCGACGAGCGCGGCTTGCGCGGGGCCAGCGATGAGCGGCAGCGAGACGTAGGAGGCGGCGAGGCTCGCCGCGGCGGGCCCGACGACAAACCGCTCGAGCGCGATCCCGCACGCCGCGCCGAGCACGGCGATGAGCAGCCCCGATCCGGCAAGCACGGACGCGATGTGCCAGCGGCCGGCGCCGAACGTCCGCAGCACGGCGATCGTGCGCCGCCGCTCCCGCGCGATCAGCGCGAGCATCTGTGTGAGCACGTACAGGCAGACGAGCCCGATCACGCCAGCGAGGGTCCGCAGCAGGACCGCGAGCACGTCGAGGAAGGCGGCATTCTGGATCGTCACTCCTCCCACCGGCTCGGCGAAGTAGCCGATGGAGGAGATCCCGCGCGCGACGGACTCCTTCGTCGCCCCGGAGTCGATGAGAACGGCGATCGTGACCGGCAAGTACGGCTCTGCGCGGACGAGGCGTGGCGCGCTCACGTACGCCACGCGACCCTCGTTCTCGAGCGCGCGCACGACCCCGCTGACGCGAAAGCGCACCTCGCGGCCGGAGGGCAGCTGCGCCGCGAGCGTCCCTCCGGGGTTGAGATTGAGCGCCTGCGCGAGTCCGAGCCCGACCTCGACCTCCCTGTCGCCCGCGAGCCTTCGGCCGTCGGCGAGCGGTGGGGCCTCGTACTCGACGTGGTCGCCGGCGAAGCCGATCAGCTCGAAGGTCTCACCGAGCGAGAACGAATCCGCGGCGATCGTCTCGTAGCGCGCCGCGGCGCCCGCGACCCCCGGTAGCGCCTCGATTCGAGGAATCGCCTCGACCGGCGCTTGGACGGTGAGCCGGTAGCGCTTCCCCACTGTCTCCGGATCGTTTTCCAGCCGTTGCAGGAGCGTGGCGAGCGCGAGCATCAAGAGGACGATCGAGGCCGCCGCTGCGAGCACGGCGACCGTCGCGGCCGCCCGCGCCGGACGGGAGAGCGCGAGCCGCAAGCCCAGCCCGAGCGTTCCGGCGCCGAGAAGACCTCGACGGGAGACCTGCACGAGGTCGGCGCCCGCGAGCGTCTCCACCGGCGGCCGTGAGGCGGCGCGCCACGCCGGCCAGCCTGCGGCGAAGGCGACGATTCCAACCAGGAGGAGGAGGCAGGCGGCAAGTGGGGGAACGACCGTGGCGCCGGGACCGACCTCGCTGAGCGCCTCGAGCAGGCGCTCGGTGGGCCGGATGACGGCGAGGGCGCCGACGAGGATCCCCCCGAGCCCAGCGGGCAGCGCGACGAGGGCCGCCTCGAGCGCCTGAGCGCCCGCGATCGTACGCGGGGTCGCGCCGAGCGTCCTCAACACGCCGATCGACGGCAGCCGCCGCTGCACGTCCGCCGCGGACGCGGCGAAGAGCATGATCACCGCGGCGCCGACCGCGACGAGCGTGAACGCGACGAGGAGCGCGATGACGATCCCCGCCGCTTGGTTGATCAGGGACCGAATTCCGTCGCGGGTGACGAATGTGAGCTCATCGATTCCGAAGCTGGCAGCGCGAGCCTGCGCGAGCGTGACGTCGAGCCGCGCGGGATCGCGCACCCAGAGCAGGGCGACGTTGACCGCGTCGGGTCTCTCACCGACGAGATAGCGGACGTCGGCGTGGAGAGCGTAGAGCCGAGGCCCGTTCGTCAGCGGGAAGGCGACATTGTCGGGCGTGACGGCGACTCCGACGACGCGCGAGGTGATCCCCGCGCGGTACTCGTTGAGATCGACGATGTCGCCGAGCTCGACGCCCCATTCCCGTTGCAGACCGCGCTCGATCACGATCTCCCCGCGGGCGCGGATGTCGCGTCCGGCGACGATCGCGTAGCCACGCCGGCCACCGCGAACTCCCTGCAGCTTGCCGTGGTTGTTGAAGTTCCCTTCGCTGTGGATGTGGACACCCTGCTTCTCGAGCCTGAACGACAGGGCTTCCACGTTCGGCAAGGCGAGTGCTCGTCGCCGCACGTCCTCTACGGGGAGCGAATCGAAGCGCGCAATCGCGTGCGGCAAGCCGGCCCGGTCGGCGGTGCGGTCGAATCCGGTCGCCAGGCTGTAGGCGACGGTCGTCGTCGCGCCCAGCATGGCCGCCGCCGCGGCGATCCCGCCGGCAGCGAGCAGCGCGCGACCGCGCCTGGCTGCGACCCGAGCCAGCGCGTATCGGAGCAGCACTCTCAAACGACTCTGCCGTCCTGGAGCTCGATCACGCGATCGGCCAGAGCGGTCGCCTCCCGATCGTGCGTGACCAGCATGACGGCGCGTTCGCCATCGGCGATCCGCCGGAGCAGGTCGAGCACGACGGCCGCGGACTCGAGGTCGAGGTTGCCGGTCGGCTCGTCGGCGAGGACGAGCACAGGGTCGTTCACGAGCGCTCGCGCGATCGCCAGTCGCTGCTGCTCACCGCCCGAGAGCGTGTCCGGGAGCCGCTCCGCGGGCTCGTCGAGCCCGAGTGAGGAGATCAGCTCGCGCGCCCGGGCGCCGCCGCGGGCGCCGTCCCCAGCGAGACGGGTCGGAAGGAGCACATTCTCGAAACCGCTGAGCTCGGGCAAGAGGTGAAACGACTGGAAGACGAAGCCGACGCTCTTCCGCCTGAGAGCGGTCAACCCCGCCTGCGATTGCGTCTCGAGTCGGATCCCGGCGACGTCGATCGTCCCCTCGTCGGCGCGATCGAGCCCGCCGAGCAGGTGCAAGAGCGTCGACTTCCCGGAGCCCGACCGGCCGACGACGGCGAGAAGCTCGCCGGGCGCCACCTGCAGGTCGACTCCGTCGAGGACGCGCCGGGCAGCCCGTCCCGAGCCGTACGATTTCACGACAGAGCGGGCCTCGACGACGGGAGCGCGTGCTCGCGTGCTACTGACGAAGGGGCTTTCCTCGCGCACCTCCGAGTCGACGCCCATCCAGCGTCAGGGTAGCCGGGGGAATCAGCCGTCTAGGCTGCGTTTGGGAGAAGCCGGCTCGCCCGCGACGACGATGCCGTACAGGACGTGATCGAGAGCGACGAAGATGCGCGACACGAGCGTCCGCTCGCGATCGTCGTCCAAGCCGAGGATCGGCACCACGCCCGTCTCGAAGATCGCCCAGATTGCGAGCCCGTAGGCAGGCCCGACCCACGGCCGCCGCGAACGGACTAGAAGGCCGAACGCGGCGCCGGCAGCTCCTCCGTAGAGCCAGTGGAAGAGCTCGACCAGCTCGTCCTGTCGTTCGGGCGGCGTCCGCCGGACCAGGCGCGCGAAGAGCGGCGCTTCCTTCGCCAGCTCCTCGGGGGGCGGCTCCTCGACGAGGCCGAGCCCTGTCGTCATCCGGCGCATTCCGGTCATGGCCATGGCGGCGATCACGCCGCGTGCCGCCGCGCGTGCGGTCTCGTTCCCGTCGTTCATCGCGCCTCACCCTCCTCTCCGTGCTCCACGAGCTCGCGAAGCACGTGATACGCCGTCGCCTGAGCCTCCTGAATTCGCGGGATGTGCTCCGAGGGCGTCACGATAACGTGGTCGGCGAGCCCCTCGTCTGCGATCCGGCCACCGTCGTAGCCGACGAGCGCAATCGTCTCGAGCCCACGCCGGCGTGCCTCGGCGAGCCCCTCGATCACATTTCTCGAGTTGCCGCTCGTGGTCAGCGCGAGCGCCACGTCGCCCGGACGGCCGTAGGCGATCAGCTGGCGCCGGTAGAGGGCGTCAGGGCCGATGTCGTTCGCGATCGCCGAGAGGATCGCGGGATCGGTCAGGTCGAGCGCGCGTCGCTCCGGCCACCCCTGCGGCGCCGCGCGAAAGTCGGCGACCACGTCCATCGCATCCGTGGCCGAGCCGCCGTTTCCGAACGCGAGCAGCGTCCCGCCGGAATCGAGCGCGCGGCGGATCACGCTCGCCGCAGCCAGCAGCTCGGCGCGACCGTCGGAGACCGTCCGCGCGCGGAGCTCCGAGACCTCGTCCGCCTTCATCAGCACCGACGCCTGAACGTCCTCGACGACGGCGTCGAGATCGCCGCCCTGCGGCTCTCGGTCGAGAAACGGGTAGAGGAACGCCGACGAGCCCGCTCCCGACGACGAGCTCCCGCGGTGCTCGAAGAACACGTGCACGAGCTCCCAGAGCACGTGGTAGGCCGTCTCGGCGAGCTCCTGGCGCACGAAGGGGTCGTCGTCCTCGGGCTCCAGGATCCACTCTTCGCCCGCGACCACACTCAGCGGCTCGAACGAGATCGTCATGTCGTCATCGCCGGCGAGCGCTCGGGCGGCGTCCGGCGAGACCGCGAGCGCCGGGAGAGCTCGCTTGCCGACGATCACGGGATGGACGAACTCAACCGCGACATGGTGCGCATCGGACCAGGCCTGCGGCGAGCCGCCGACAGCCAACAGGCGCCCGCCGCGCTGGAAGCGCTCGGCCAGTGCTCGGCAGAGGACAGCGAGGCGGCCGGACTCCGCGGAGAAGTAGCGCTCGCTTGCCTCGGCGCGCCGCTCGAGGAGCTCGTCGAGCCTGTCGAGCGTCGCCGTCACGCCGGCACGCGCTCCCGCGTCGCCGCCCGCACCAGCCAGTCCCGCACCTCGTCCATGCCTTCGCCGGTCCGTGCGCTGACGAGCAGGCGCTCGACGCCCGGGTGCACCGCCTCGACGTTGTCGAGGAGCTTGTCGAGATCGAGCTCGAGATGCGGCAGGAGATCGATCTTGTTCACGATCACCAGATCGCAGGCCCGGAACATGAGCGGGTACTTGAGCGGCTTGTCCTCGCCCTCGGTCACCGAGGTGATCATCACGCGGTAGTCCTCCCCGACGTGGAACTCCGCCGGGCAGACGAGGTTGCCGACGTTCTCGATCACGAGCAGGTCGATCTCCTCGAGCGGAACGGAGGGAAGGGCGGAGCGCACCATGTTGGCGTCGAGATGGCACTCGCCGCCGAAGCCCTCGCCGGTCTCGATCTGCGCCACGGGGATGTGCAGCTCTGCGATCCGATCGGCATCGAGGCAGCCGCGCACGTCACCTTCGAGCACGCCCGGACGGACCCCGCCGAGATCGTGGAGCGCCCGCTCGAGCAGCGTCGTCTTGCCCGCGCCCGGCGAGCTCATCAGGTTGACAACGGTCACTCCTTCCCGGTCGAAGTCCTCGCGGTTCTCCCGCGCGATTGTGTCGTTCGCATCCAGGGCGTTCCGGACGACCCGCACCTTCGTCAGATGCACGTCCTCACATCCTCGTCATCTTCAGATAGCGCGTCATCGGGCCGCGCTGCTGAATCAGCACGCCGACGATCGCGAGTCCTGCCGCTGCGAAGAGCCAGCGTCCGTTCATCGTCATTCACCGCCTTTCGGGTTGTCGGCCAACAGCTCTCGCACGAGCTCCCGCACCGTCGGTAGCGCCGAGTCGACCGCTTGGCGGACGGGCGCGCTCAGCTCGGTCACGACGTCCGCCAGGGTCTCGGGATCCACGATTCGCTCCGGCTGGCAGGCGACGACGAGCGTCCTCGCGGGAACGCCGCCGAGCTCGCGCGCCAGCCTGAGCACCCGGACGGGATCCATCCCGTGCGTGTCGATCTCCGCCTCGGTCTCGTCCAGCGTCGGCTCGATCACGGCGATGGTGCCGGGCGCCTCGCCGAGCGGCGCCGCATCGATCAGCACCGCGGCCTCGTAGCCGCTCGTAAGCGCGTAGGCGAGGTCGAAGCCGCGGATGCCGTAGTCGACGACGTCCACACCGTCGGGCATCGGGCCGTCGGCGAGTCGGCGTGCCACCTCGCAGCCGAAGCCGTCGTCGCCGAGGAAGATGTTCCCGATCCCGGCGACGAGCACTCGCGACAGCGGCTCCACCTCCTCGAGCGCGAAGAAGAAGCGGTGGCCGGGGCGGGCAGGACCGAGATCGCGGCCGGGATCGTCCAGGGGCGAGACGGCCACACGAAGGCCGCCCTCCATCAGCTCCTCGATGCTCTCGACGATCGCCATCCGGCCGTCGAGCGCCGATGACAGGATGTCGCGCCGATCCGAGGGGTGGAGGCGCACCCGCGTCCCGCGCCGCACCTCGACTCCGTCGACGGTGACGCTCTCCGGCCCTGGGCGCTCGAGCTCGTGCCAGATGTCCATGCTCACCGGCCACCAACCGGACGTAGCTCGCGGATCGTCCCCTGCAATCGCCCCATCTCCTCGGGGGTCATCGCCTCCGTCCGCTCGAGGATCTCGCGCGCGCGCGGATCGCCGGCCCGCAGCTCGCGTTTCTCCTCGTCCGTCAGTCCGAGGATGTTGAGAACGAGCAGGCCGTCGATCTCGCCGCCGTCGAAGAAGTCGCCTGGACTCTCGGGCGCGATCAGTGGGTAGTCGGAGAGGATGATCGGGGACGCGAGCACGGTGTCCCGCTGCCCCTCCGCGCCGACGAGGACAGGCCAGAGGCCGTCGTTTCGCAGGCCCTCGGTCGGCGCCTCGAGATGCGCGGGCGGGTCGATCGCGGACACGAGCTCGCCTTCGGTTGCCCGGAGGACGACGTGCGCGGAGACGAAGGCACGGCGTATTGCGCCATCGCGCTCGATCCCCTCCCAGGGACTCTCGTTCCGGATCGTCACGCGCACGAGGTGGAGTCGCTCGTCGCGCTGCTCGCCGCGCGCCTCGACCAGTCCCTCGAGCCGCTGCCAGCTCCGCACGATCCCTCCTCCGTCGACCGGCTCCACCTTCCGTCCCGGCGGCACGTCGACTATCGCTCGCTCGGCTTCGCGCACGTCAGAGAGCATTACCGTCCGCTCGGTGGTCTCGTCCCAGGTCAGATATCCGCCCAGCTCGTCGACCGGCTCGAGGCTTTCCCCGCTCGCGGCCTGGCGGTGCACGACGTGCAGGAACCGCACCTCGACGTCGACCGCCGCGCTCTGCCCTTCGAGTAGGCACTCGACCTGCACCGCCGAGCGGTCGGAGCTCGCCTGCGCATAGGCGGCCGGATAGACGCCGCCGAAGGTCCAGCGTTGCCGGTTCTTGATCGCCGAGCGACGGTACGGCCAGAGGACATGACCCTCGTACAGGACCGCGTCGGCGATCTCCCGCACGGGGTCCATCAGTCGCGGCCGTCCAGGAGGTCGTCGAGGGTCGCCTCCCAGCTCGGGAGCGCACGTTCGGCGCGATAGGACCAGAGCCGATCGAAGGCTTCGCGCTGCAGGCGAAGCCACGCGCTACCGGGGAAGGCGACATCGATCGCCTCGCGCCAGACCGCCACGGGCAGCGCCGCGCGCGCCTCCAGTTCCCAGGAGATCGGCGCGGCTTGCAACCGTCCGTCAGGTCCCTGGAAGAAGAGCGTGCCGCTGAAGAGGAGCTCGAGCGGGACGTCGCCGCCTGCGAGCGCGTTCAGGTACTTCGCCGCCACAACCTCGAAGTCGTAGGTGGCCGGCACGAGGAGCTCGACGTGCGTCTCGCCGGCGAAGAGTGGCACTGTGGCCGCCGCCTGCGTCCAGAGCAGGCTGCGCAGCGTCTGACCCCAGCGCTCGCGCGGACCGAAGAGTTCGAGCAGCCGCTCCTCGTCGCCGGCCTCGTACGAGCGCCGGGTCGCGTCGATTCGCACCTGCACGTTGAGCGCCAGCGAGCGCACCTCGCGCCCTCCCGCGTCCACGCGCAGGCGGAAGCGGAGCGTCGGCACGATCGCATGCTCCACCGCGGCGATCTCCTCGACCGTCAAGACGAGCTCGGGCGCGCTGACCGCCTGGGCCAGCGTCACGGCGGCGACAGATTCGGCATCGCGGGGTCGATCGGACCGTGGGTGCGTCGATTGATGCCGGTCGAGCGCGCGGCCGTCGAGCGGCCGTCCGACAGGTGACCGCCGGATTTCTGGTAGTTGCCCGGTGTGTTCCCCTGCTTCACCCCGGAGATGTGCGTCGGAGCGTCCGGCTTGACGTCCGGCTTGCCGACCTTGATCTTCGCCATCTTGGTACCTCCCTACCGCGCCTGCTCGCGCAGCTTGTCGAAGAACGTCTCGATCTCCCGCCACACCTCGGCGCCGCCGGCGAGACCTTTCCAGTGCGTGCGCATGACTCCGGCGAGCGCATAGCAGTCGTCGATGGGCACGAGAAAATGCTCTCGGCGTCCACTCGCTCGGTAGACGAGGAGCGCCTCCACGTCGTCCTCGAGCTCGGCCAGGATCGGATTCGCCTGCTCGAGGTCTCGCCACGCCTCCAGCTCGAGGAGCGACTCGGTCGCGCCCAGGGAGCTCGGATACACCGCCGCGACGCGACCGACCCCGCTCGAGCGAAAGAGGAACGCGAGGTCGACCGGAATGCGCAGCGCAGCCCAGTGCGCGTCGTCGAGCTCGAAGTCGTCGAGTCGCAGGCGTCGCTCGGGCACCAGCTGGTAGTGACCGCCGCCCGCCCCGCGGCTGTCGAACAGGAGCGCGCAGGCCCGGCACGCGCAGAGCAGAGACCGGGCGTGCAGGTCGACGACGTGCCGGTGCTCGGGCGCCACCGGCTCGCCGCAGAGCTCGCACTGCTCCGGACGCTCGACCGGCTCGACTGCATCGCGTGACTGTGGGCGGGTCGTCGCCAGCCGGCGCAGGCGTGGCGCGACAGTGCTCACGCAACTCCCGGCAGACAGGGCCCCGGCGCGGCTTTCAGGGTCCCAAGCTGCACGAGCTGCGGCTGCCCAGCCGCGATCTCGTCGGAGACGCCCTCGGCCTCGACGCCTGCGAGCTCGGGCGCCGCCTGCAGGACGGCCGTCTCGATCGAGTGCTTGAGCGTCACCGTCGAGGACGCGCAGCCATCGCAGGTGCCGTTCAGCCGCAGCCTCGCGATGCCGTCTCGGACGCCGAGGAGCTCGACGTCGCCCCCGTGCGAGCCGAGGTACGGCCGCACCTCCTCGAGCGCGCGCGCGACGCGCGTCTCGACATCCACCGGATGCAGATCGTGGAGCAGCAGGAGGTGCGACAGGAGCTCGTCGGCGACGAGCTCCTGCGTGATCCCACCCAGCTCGACGACGCGCCGAAGCGCCTCGCCGTACAGCTCGACGAGCCCCTGGACGACCGCGAGCGCACGTGGATCGTCTTCGATCTCGCCGAGAAGCTCCTCGACGCCCGCGACCTTCTCCACCACCTCCGCGTCGCGCATCAGTGGGCGTTAGACCCGAACATCGGCGAGTGGACCCGCTTCACCGTCTTGCCGTTCCCGAGGTACATGTGGACGCCGCACGGGAGACAGGGATCGAAGCTCCGAACGGCGCGCATGATGTCCACGCCGCGGAAGTTCTCCTGGTCGTTCTCCTCGAAGATCGGCATGTTCGAGACCGCGTCCTCGTAAGGGCCGAGAACGCCGTTCGAGTCGGTCGGGCTGCCGTTCCACGGCGTGGGCGGGTAGGGGTGGTAGTTGGCGATCTTCTTGTCGCGGATCACGAGATGATGGGAGAGGACGCCCCGCACCGCCTCGTGGAAGCCGCAGCCGATCGCCTCCTCCGGCACCTCGAAGTCGTTGAACGTCTTCGTCTGGCCCTTGCGCACATAGCCGAGGCCCTCTTCGACGAAGTTGAACGCCATCGCCGCCGAGTAGGCGATGAAGTACGCGCGGGCGCGGTTTCGCTCCAGCGCGTTCGACCACTGCGGGATCCGCCAGGTGAGAGTCGTCTCACCCGAGCTCGCCGTCTTCGGCAAGTGGATCTGCACCGAGCCGTCACCGGGGGCCTTCACGTACGGCGTGTCGACGATGCCCGCGAGCGCCGTCGAGTAGAGCCGCGCGAAGGCGCCGCCGCCGGTGTCGAGCGCGAGGTCGTCGCCGGTGCGCTGGTCATGCCAGCGTGGACTCATCACCCAGCTGTAGTTGCCGCCCTGCAGGTCGCGTTTCTGCGGCTTCGGCAGCGTCGTCTGGTTCCACGGGTGCCGCGGATCGACCGGGTTTCCGAGTGGATCCTTCGTGACGAACATCTCCTCGTTCTGCCAGTCGTCGTAGTACGAGCTGCCGAGCAGGATGCGGATGCCGAGGTTGATGTCGACGAGGTCGGTCGTGACGAGCTCGCCGTCGACGATGATCCCGGGCGTCACCTTCATCGCCCGGCCCCAGTGCGTCATCTCGTCGTAGCGGTACGTGCATTCGATCGGGTCCTGGAACGCGCCCCAGCAGCCGAGGAGCACGCGCCTGCGGCCGACCTCCTCGTACCCCGGAAGCGCGTCGTAGAAGAAGTCGAAGAGGTCGTCGTTCAGCGGCACCGCCTTCTTCACCCAGTCGGTCACGCGGATGAGGCGGGAGAGGTAGTCCGTGAACACCTGCGGCGTCGCCACTGTGCCCGTGCCGCCGGGGTACAACGTTGAGGGATGGACGTGCCTTCCCTCCATCAGGCAGAACATCTCCCGCGCGATCCGGCTCTGCACGAGCCCCTGCTTGTAGAGCGCGCCAACGAACGGGTTGAACGCGCGCATGATGTCCGCGATCGTCTTCAGGCCGTGGATCTCCGAGTTGGGAGCGTCCGTCTTCTCCGCCTTCTTGAGCATCGTCGGGTTCGTCGAGGCGACCATCTGCTCGCAGTAGTCGCCGAAGACGAGGTTGTCCTGGAAGATGGCGTGGTCGAAGATGTACTCCGCAGCCTCGCCGAGGTTGAACATGCATTCGGCGAGCGGCGTCATCCGGATGCCGTACGCCATGTTCTGGGCGTAGATCGAGCAGACGGTGTGGTTGTCGCCGCAGATGCCGCAGATCCGGCTGGTGATGAAGCCGGCGTCGCGCGGGTCCTTGCCCTTCATGAAGACGCTGTAGCCCCGGAACATGGACGACGTGCTCTTGCACTCGACCACCTCGCGGTTGTCGAAGTCGATCTTCGTGTAGATGCCGAGGTTCCCGATGATCCGCGTGATCGGATCCCACGACATCTCGACGAGGTTTCGCTGCTCTACCTCGACGCGCTCCTTGGCGACAGCCATCAGCTCTCCTTCCGGTTCCCGAAGCGGGGGTCGTAGCCGGTTGTCAGGGCGGGGCCGTTGTGCCGCCACTTCGGCTCCTTGTTCACGGTGTTGTTGGTGATCCCGCGCATCGCCCGGATGAACAATCCGTAGGGCTTGATGAGCGCGCCTGAGACGGTTCCGCCCGGCGGCTCGTCCATGAACGGCATGAACTTGTCCGGGAACCCCGGCATCGTGCAGCCGATGCAGATGCCCCCGACGTTCGGGCATCCCCCGATCCCGTTCATCCAGCCGCGCTTCGTCACATTGCATTGGACGACCGGCCCCCAACAGCCGATCTTCACCTGGCACTTGGGCGAGTTGTAGTCATGGGCGAAGTCGCCCTGCTCGTAGTAGCCCGCCCGGTCGCAGCCCTCGTGCACGGTCTTGCCGAAGAGCCACTGCGGCCGGAGCAGGTCGTCGAGGGGAATCGTCGGGGCGAGGCCGGCAGCCTGGTAGAGCACCCAGGTGAGCGTCTCCATGAAGTTGTCGGGCTGCACCGGGCAGCCGGGGACGTTGACGATCGGCAGCCCGCCGGCGGAGCGGAAGTCCCAGCCCAGGTAGTCGGCGAGACCCATGCAGCCGGTCGGGTTGCCCGCCATCGCGTGGATGCCCCCGTACGTGGCGCAGGTGCCACAGGCGACCACCGCCCAGGCCTTCTGCGGCAGCCGGTCGAGCCACCAGGAGAGCGTCAGCGGCTCGCCGGTCGCCGGATCGTTGCCGAACGACGTCCAGTAGCCCTCCCCGTTGATGTTCTCGTTCGGAACCGAGCCCTCGAGCACGAACACGAAAGGCGCATCGAGCTCGCCGTTCACCGCATCGAAGAACGGCTGCAGGAACTCGTTGCCGCCGAGGGTCGGCGAGAGCACCTTGTTGTGCAGGTGCACTTTCGGCAGCCCGGGGATGTTGCCGAGGAGGACGTCCTCGATCGTCGGCTGCATCGCGGCTGTGATCGAGACGCTGTCGCCGTCGCAGCTCATTCCCTCCGAGATCCAGAGGATGTGGACCTCTTCCACTCCCGGCACGTCCTTCGGCTCGACGTCCGGCATCGCTTCTCTCGTCTCCACCGTCTCCACGCCCTACCTCCTTCCGGCGACGACTTCGTCGTCGACCACCACGAGCGCGTCCACCAGCAGCTCCTCGCCCGCGACCACGTCAACGTGCAAGTCCCCGCACGACGCGCACGCGAGCGGGAAGTCGTCGATTTCGGTTTCCATTCCGCACGTCCGGCAGCTGACTCGCGCCGGCACGTGCTCGATCGCGAGCTCGGCGCCCTCGACCGCGGTGCCCTCGGCCACCAGCTCGAACGCGAACTCGAGCGCCGACGGCACGACCTGCCGCAGATGTCCGACCTTGACCTCGACGCGTTCCACGCGCCGGCCGCCGGCCGCCTCGCAGGCGACCGAGACGATCGCATCGGCGAGAGCGAGCTCGTGCATCAGCAGATCCTCGGCAGGGGGTCGCCGACCAAGAGATCCATCACGCGCCTGCCTCCGAACGCCGTCTCCACCAGCACGAGCCCAGGAGGCTCCGTCTTCACCTCGCCGACCTCGACGGCGTCCTCGCAGCCGACGACGGAGCGGAGCGCGGCGAGCGCGGCGTCGGCGTCGTCCGGCGCCACGAACGCCACCAGCACGCCCTCGTTCGCGACGTACATCGGGTCGATGCCGAGGATCTCACAGGCGCCGGCAACAGCGGGCCGCACCGGAATGTCTCGCTCGCGGACGACCATCGCGGTGCCCGAGGCGCGCGCGAGCTCGTTCAGGACGGATGCGACTCCGCCGCGGGTGGCGTCACGCAGGCAGCGGAGCGCCGGTCCGGCAGCGTCGAGCAGCGCATCGACCGCGGGCCAGAGCGAGCGCGTGTCCGACTCGACCGGCGCCTCGAGCTCGAACTCGCCACGGGCGAGCATGACGGCCGTGCCGTGCTCGCCGATCGCTCCCGAGACCAGAATCCGGTCGCCCGGGCTGATGGATGCCGGTGAGAGCTGGGCCCGCTCGTCCACGGCCCCGATCCCGGTGGTCGTCACGTACATCGCGTCGCAGCGTCCGCGCTCGACCACCTTCGTGTCGCCGCCGACGATCTCGACTCCCGCCGTTCGCGCAGCTGCTGCGATCGCCTCGATCTCGGCGCGGAGCTCGTCTGCCGGCAAGCCCTCCTCGAGCACGAGCGAGAGGGTGAGCGCGAGCGGGCGCGCCCCCGCCATCGCGAGGTCGTTCACGGTCCCGTTGACCGCGAGGTCCCCGATCGAGCCGCCCGGGAAGCGGATCGGCTTGACCACGAAGCTGTCGGTGGTCAGCGCCAGGCCGTCCACGCGTGCGGCGTCGTCGAGCTCGCGCAGCCCGAGGACGGGCGCGAGCAGACCTTCGATCAACGTCAGCGTCGCCTTACCGCCGGCGCCGTGCGCCATGGTGATCCGCTCGTCGCGGAAGCGCAGCGGCTTCGCGCGTACCCGCTCAATGAGCGCGAGCTGGTCCGCCTCGTGACTCGTCACACGACCTCCCGCTCCCGCGCGAACCGCCCGTAGTTGTAGTAGGCGGCGCACGCGCCTTCGGAGGAGACCATGCAGGTGCCGATCGGGCGCTCGGGCGTGCAGGCGGTGCCGAACACCTTGCACTCCCAGGGCTTGATGACGCCCTTCAGCACCTCGCCGCACTGGCACGCCTTCGGGTCGGCGACGCGCACTCCGGGCACGCCGAAGCGAAGCTCGGCGTCGAAGTCGGCGTAGTCCGGGCCGAGCTTGAGACCGCTCGAGGAGATGAAGCCGAGACCGCGCCACTCGAAGTGCGGCCGCAGCTCGAAGACCTCCGCGAGCACCGCGAGCGCTGCGGGGTTGCCGTCGTACGGGACGACGCGCTTGTACTGGTTCTCGACCTCGCAGCGCCCTTCCGCGAGCTGGCGCAGCACCATGTGCACGGACTGCAGCAGGTCGAGCGGCTCGAACCCGGAGACGACGATCGGCCGGCCGTAGTCCGCAGGGATGAACTCGAAGGGGCGCGCGCCGACGACCGTCGAGACGTGGCCGGGGCCGATGAACCCATCCAGCCGCAGGTCAGGCGATTCGAGCAGGGCGCGGAGCGGCGGGACGATCGTGACGTGGTTCGAGACGACCGAGAAGTTGCCGACCTCGTCCTGCTTCGCCCGCTTCAGCGTCAGCGCCGTCGAGGGGGCGGTGGTCTCGAAGCCGACGGCGAAGAAGACGACTTCGCGTTCGGGATTTTCCTTCGCGATCCGGAGCGCGTCGAGCGGCGAGTAGACCATGCGGATGTCCGCGCCCTCGGCCTTCGCCTCGAGAAAGGTGCCGCTTCCGCCGGGGACGCGCATCATGTCGCCGAAGCAGGTGAGGATGACCTCCTCGCGCTTCGCGATCGCGATCCCGTCGTCGACTCGTCCCATCGGGATCACGCAGACCGGGCAGCCGGGCCCGTGCACGAGCTCCACGTTCTCCGGCAGGAGATCGTCGACGCCGTACTTGTAGATCGTGTGCGTGTGGCCGCCGCAGACCTCCATCACCTTGTAGTGGCGACCCGGCTCGACGCTGGCCACGATCTCGGCGGCCAGAACGCGCCCGAGCTCGGCATCCCTGAACTCGTCGACGTACTTCACGCCGCCCTCGCAAGCGCGGTGCCGGCGTGGACGAGGAGCGCGTCGCCCGGCGCGACGTCGCCGACCAGGTCCGTCATCACCTCGGTGTGCGCGCCGTCCGGCGCCTCGCAGCGGGCGAGTCCCGCGCCGTCGGCTTCGAGCACGAGCATGCGCACGGCCTCGTCGGCGCAGGTGACGCAGTGGCCTTCGTCGCAGCTCGCGGTGGGCCCGGACTGCGTCACGAGATCACGCTCGTCTTCAAGTCCTCCAGCTCCTGCTCGTACACCTCGCCGAGCTCCCGGAGGAGCGCCAGGGTTGCATGCGCCTCCTCCTCGTCGACCTTCGAGAGCGCGAAGCCGACGTGGATCAGCACCCAGTCACCCGCCTTTGCGCTGTCGTCAGGCAGCAGTCCCACGTTGACATTGCGCCTCACTCCGGCGACGTCCACGCGGGCGAGGCTGCGCTCGGCATCAACGATCTCGACAATCTGCCCGGGAATTGCAAGGCACATGGGGCGGCTCCCGACGGTCGGCTCGGCTCGAGGGACTGACCCTAACCTATCCCGGCGTCGGGTGGCGCAAACATCCAGAAACGCTCATCTCCGCTGGGCGTGCGCAGAACCGGGAGAATGACGGCGATGGAGCGGCGGCGCATCCGCGTCACCGGGGTCGTGCAGGGCGTGGGCTTCCGGCCGTTCGTCTACGCGCTCGCGCTCCGGCACTCGCTCGCCGGGTTTGTCTTGAACGACGCCGAGGGCGTCTTGATCGAGGCCGAGGGCACCGGCGGGGCTTTGGACGCTTTCCACGAGGCCTTGACAGACGAGGCGCCTTCGCTCGCACGGGTCGAGGCCGTCGTCGCCCTGCCGCTGCCTGTCGTCGCCGAGAACGGCTTCAGGATCGCGAAGAGCGTCCCCGGCGCAGGCTCTGCGCTCGTGCCGGCCGACGTCGCGACCTGTGACGAGTGCCTCCACGAGCTCTTCGACCCCGTCGATCGGCGCTACCGCTACCCATTCGTCAACTGCACGCAGTGCGGGCCTCGCTTCACCATCGTGGAGCGGGCGCCGTACGACCGGCCGAACACCACCATGGTCGGCTTCCCGCTGTGCGGCGATTGCCGCCGCGAGTACGAGGATCCGCTCGATCGCCGTTTTCATGCCGAGCCGATCGCGTGCCACGTCTGCGGGCCACAGCTCTCGAGGCCGCTCGACGAGGTGGCGCGGATGCTGCGGGAGGGGGCGATCGTCGCGGTGAAGGGCCTCGGCGGCTACCACCTCGCCTGCGCCGCCGCCTCCGAGGACGCGGTGGCGCGGCTGCGTGCCCGCAAGCACCGGGAGGAGAAGCCGTTCGCGCTCATGACTCTGACGCCGGAGCTGCTCGGGAAGATCGGCCCCGCCGAGGCGGCCCTGCTCGAGACGCGCGAGCGTCCGATCGTGCTCCTGCGCCGCCTGCCCGACGCGCCCGTCGCCGCCTCCGTCGCCCCGGACACGAGCTGGCTCGGGGTGATGCTTCCCTACACGCCGCTCCACCACCTGCTCCTCCACGACATCGGGCGCGCGCTCGTCATGACCAGCGGCAACGTCTCGGACGAGCCGATCGCCTTCGAGGATGCCGACGCGATCGAGCGGCTCGGGCCGATCGCCGATGCGATCCTCGCGCACGACCGTCCGATCCATCGCCGCTGCGAGGACTCGGTCGTCAGGGTCGAGTTCCCGATCAGGCGCTCGCGCGGCTTCACACCGTCGGCCCTTCCGCTGCCCGTGCCAGCGCCTCGGCCGCTCGTCGCCGCCGGCGCCGAGCTGAAGTCGACCTTCTGCGTGGCTCGCGGTGGCGAGGCTCTGCTCTCGGCGCACCTGGGCGACCTCGACTCCGAGCTCGCGCTCCGTGCGTTCCACGCCGATCTCGACCTCTATCTGGACATGCTCGGAGTGCGGCCGGAGGCGATCGCCCACGACCTGCACCCTGACTATCTCGCCACCAGGTGGGCCCTCGAGCAGGACGTCGAGCTCCTGGGCGTCCAGCATCACCATGCGCACGCGGCGGCGTGCCTCGCCGAGCACGGCGAGACGGGGCCGGCGCTCGCGCTCGTCTTCGACGGGACCGGCTTCGGGCCCGACGGGACGCTCTGGGGAGGCGAGCTCTTGCGCTGCGACCTCACGACTTTCGAGCGCGTCGCGCACCTGGAGGCGGTGCCGCTGCCCGGCGGCGAGGCTGCGGTGCGTGAGCCCTGGCGGGTCGCCGCTGTCCATCTGGAGCTGGCCGGTCGGCCCGTGCCGTGGGAAAGCTGGACGATGGTGCGTCAGACGCTGGGTGTGAACGCGCCGCTCTCGTCCGGCATGGGGCGCCTCTTCGACGCAGCCGCCGCGCTGCTCGGCGTCCGCGAGCGGGTGTCCTACGAGGGACAGGCGGCGATCGAGCTCGAGCAGCTGGCGGGCTCGGCCGCGGCCGAGCCGTACCTCTGGAGCTTCGGGAGCGGCCCCGCGCTCGTCGCGGCGCTGCACGACGATCTCTCCGACGGTCGCTCGGCTGCTGAGCTAGCGGCTGTCTTCCACGAGACCATCGCCGCCGCCGCCGCGGAAGCTTGCGCCGAGGCGGGCGAGCCCGGAACAGTTGTTCTCTCGGGTGGGACTTTCCAAAATCTCCGCCTACTCGCCTCGACGCGGCGGCGGCTCGCGGAGCTTGGCTTCCGGGTGCTCACCCACCGTCTCGTCCCGCCAAACGACGGCGGCATCAGCTATGGGCAAGCCGCCGTGGCGGCGGCGACGTTGCGGTGACTCGGCGTGCCATCCGCATCGTCCTCGCAGGGCTCCGAGGGTATAACGCACAACAAGTGAGAACCTGCGACGCCGGAATGACCGGACAGCGATGACGAGCGCGGCCGACCTCGTCCGCGAGCTCTACGAGGCGTACCAGCGGCGCGACTGGGAGGCGGCGGCCGGGCTGCTGGAGGAAGACGCGGTCGTGGAGATGCCGGCGACAGCCGAGCGGCTCGTCGGTCGCTCGAAAGTGGTCGAGTTCCAGCGTGACTACCCGGAGCCCTGGGGCGACCTGTCCCTGTTGCGCATCGTCGGCAAGGGCGAAACCGCAGCCGCCGAGATCGAGGTCGTCGACGAGGAGGCAACGTTCCGGATGGCCGCGTTCTGGCGAGCCGGTGAGGGGCTTCTGTGCGAGGGCGTCGAGTATTGGGTCACGGTCGGCGGCGAGGAACCTCCGCCGAACCGCGCGCACGCGCAGGCCTAGGGGCCGGAGGGGACTTCACCTCTGCCCGGGCGCGACCGTCGTCGGCACGATCAGGATGACAACCCCGTGACCTCGGTCATCGCCATCGTGTTGCCGTCCGGGTCCTTGACCCAGGCGGCTCTGAATTGGCCGGCGTCGAAGACGCCGCGCTCGTCGGTCTCGAGGCCGGGCTGGTCGTACCGTTCGAAGATCACCCCCCGCGAGCCGAGCTCGTCCATCGTCTTGTCGAGGTCGTCGACGAACCAGCCGGCAATCGTCGCCGGCGACTTGCCTGCGTTCTCGGGCGCGAGATAGACGAAGAGCCGAGTTCCCTCCCCGCACGGGTAGCGCACGCCCTGTTCCTCCTCCTCGCCGCCCACCAGCCCCAGCTGCTCCTCGTAGAAGCGCTTGGCGCTGTCGAGGTCGGATACCGCCATCGCCGCCTCGACCCGGCAGTCGCTCAAACCCATCGGGACCTCCTGGGTTGTCATTCCGGGCAAATCTAATCGCGACGTCTCCGAGTGACCGCTCAGCCGGCCGTTGCTGCCGGCGGTCTTCCTACCGCCGCGCCAGAACGCCGTCGAGCGCCCGATATGCAGCGGCGACCGAAAGCCCGTACACCAGATGGTTCCCCAAGTCCTTGGCGAGCGTCGAGACCGGGTACTTCCACGGGGGCTTGTAGATCTTCATCGCCGGCAGCATCGTGTAGTCGAAGGCCATGACAGTGGTCGTCAACGCCACGCCATTCACGACCGGACGGTGGAAGGTCTCTTCGAGGATCCCATAGAGCGCGCCCCAGCTCGTCCCATACAGCCAATGCACGGTGTTCTGCATCGCGCCCGCCTTCTCGAGTGGGACGTCCTGCTCGAACACCCCTTCGACGATGCGGTGGCCTACCTGGGCGGGATCCGGCGTCTCGCTCCAGTCCTTCGGAGGCGCCTCCGCCTCGCCCGAGCCGTTCGAGCCGGCGAGCTTTGCCTGCAGGGCCTGATAGCCCGTGAAGATCGCGTTCCCGATCAGGCCCGCGACGAGGCCTTGACCTACTGCGGCGAGTGGCGTCTTTTCATTCATGGCCTTTGCATCCCCGTCACCCTGTCGTTCTCAAACATCGTGATCGCGCCCGACCTTGCGGATCAGCGAAGATCGGTCGCCGTGGGCGTCGTTCTCGTCACGGGCGGTTGCGGTTTCATCGGCTCGCACGTCGTCGACGAGCTCGTCGCGCGTGGGGAGAGCGTGCTGGTGCTCGATCTGCTGCACGCGCTATCGCACGAGCGCAAGCCCGACTATCTGAACCCGGCGGCGGCGTATGTCTTCGGAGACGTCCAGGACGGCGAGCTCGTGGACTCCGTCCTCGAGGGCGTCGACCGCGTCAGCCATCAGGCCGCGATGGTGGGCCTCGGCGTCGATTTCGCCGATGTCGTCGACTACGTGCGGCACAACGATCTTGGCACGGCGACGCTCCTGCGCTCGCTCGCGAGACGAAGGGAGGACGTGCGACTCGTGCTCGCGAGCAGCATGGTCGTCTACGGCGAGGGGCGCTACCGCTGCGCTGAGCACGGCCTCGTGCGACCGGCGCCGCGGACGCTGGAGGCGCTGGAAGCGGGAGAGTTCGATCCGGCATGTCGCGCTTGCGGCCGGTCGCTCGAGCCGGAGGCGGTGCCGGAGTCCGCCCGGATCGATCCACGCAACGTCTACGCGGCGACGAAGGCGCAGCAGGAGCACCTGTGCTCCGCCTTCGCACGCGAGACCGGGGCGTCGGTCGCGGCGCTTCGCTACCACAACGTGTACGGGCCGCGAATGCCTCGGGACACGCCCTACGCCGGCGTCGCGAGCATCTTCCGGAGCGACCTCGAGGGCGGTCGCGCGCCGCGCGTCTTCGAGGACGGGTGTCAGCTCCGCGACTTCGTCCACGTCCGCGATGTTGCATCCGCGAACGTGCTCGCGCTGGCAGCGGACGTGACCGGCCCGCTGAACGTGGCGAGCGGAGAGCCCCACAGCATCGGAGATCTCGCACGCGAGCTCTCGAGCGCGTTCGGCGGTGAAGAGCCGGCGACGACGGGCGAGTATCGGCTCGGCGACGTGAGGCACGTCTTCGCCTCGACGGACCGCGCCTCGGTCGAGCTCGGCTTCCGCGCCTCGATCTCCTTCGCAGAGGGCATCCGCGAGCTCGCGACCGCGCCGCTTCGAGCCTGAATCAATCATCTAGCTCAGCAGGAGGCCGTGTCGCGCCTGATTCCCGAGGCGAGGCTGAAGGCGCCGGCCCGGCTGATCTTGAGCCGGGTGAGGCCGTTCCCGGCGGGGGACAGACAGACCGCGGTTCCGGCCGCTCGCCAGTGCGGCGTGTAGCGCACGCGGAGGAGATAGTCCCCTGCCGTGTCCGTCCAGCCGCCGACGCGCTCGTGGCCGAACTCCGTGAGCTCCGCCCGGCCCGGCCCGGAGAGGATCGGCGTCGCCCGTGGAAGCTCCCAGATCGTCCAGTTGGGCGACGAATGGACGAGGGCGAGCCCCGCCCGCCCGGAACGAACGAGCTCGGCCTCGTGGCGGGCGCCCAGCTTGTCGAGCCGGGTCTTCGGCAGCAGCACGTAGCGCACTCCGAGCCGGCGAAGCCAGTGCCGGTACCGAGTCGGCGAGAGCACGGAGTCGTAGAGCAGCGGGTTCTGGGCCACGTCGAGCTGCCGGTACCAGCCCCGGGCGAGCGGGATGCCCGAGCGAGGGACCCAGTAGGCCTCCCAATGACCGTATGTCGGGATCACCTCGACGCGATAGCCCGCACCTCCGTTCGCGCGCACCCACTCGAGCGCGGGCCGCCAGAACGACTCCTGCGCGGCCAGAGGGTCGGAGCGGCTGGGAAGGATCTCCAGATACGGGACCGCCGTGTAGGCAAACCCGAGCGCGAGCGCCGGGAGCGCGAGCAGGCGCGGCCGGAAACCGGCCATCAGCACCATCAGCAGGCCCAGCGGAAAGACGAAGAAGCGCAAGCGCGTGAGGTTGCTGCCGAGCGGCGTGGTCACGAAGAACGCGGCCACGCACACGATCCCCCAGAGCAGGAAGAACGCGAGTAACGCCTCCCCATGACGCGCGCGGAGCGCGAGGGAGATGCCGAACGTGCTGGCCACCAGCACGCCAAGCAGGTTCCAGATCCCGAACGGGTAGACGACATCGGAGGGGAAGGCAACGAACGCCGCCAGTTGAAGTCCGACGAAAACGCCGAGCCCGGCGAGAAGCGATCGGGGCCCGAGCCGGCGCTTTGCGCAGGCGACCGCCAGGAGCGCGATCAGGAGAAAGACGAACGCGAGTGGGCTGAAGCCGAGTGTGAGCGCGGCGAGCAGCACCGCGAGCCCGGGCCGGCCCAGTTGGAGCGCGCGCAGCGTCCCGAGCAGACACGCGAGCCCGAGCGCGTAGGTGTAGGTCCCGGTCAGGAGCGGTCCGGCGGCGAGCACCCCGTAGGCGCGCGCGGGCCAGCGTCCGACGGCGCCCCACTCGTGCAGAAGCAACGAGGCGAAGATCGCCGCGGACACGACGGCAGCCGCGGCGACGAGGAAGACATTGCCGACGATCGCCGCGAGCGGGTAGTAGAGGACGCTGTAGGAGAGGAGCGGGTACTGGCCGGCGTACCAGAGGTTGTCCCAGAGATAGACGCCCTCGCGCACCAGCTCGGTGCGGTAGAGATGCGCGGGCGCGTCGATCGCGGGCGGGGCCGTCGTCACGATCAAGAGCGCCGAGGCCGCGGCCAAGACTGCGGCGGCGAGAGGCTCGCGACCGAGGGCGCTCTCAGCCCTCATAGGCCACCCGCGGTCCGAGGCAGCGCGGCAGCGCGGTGAAGCCGGCGAGCGCGGCAGCCAGCGCCGTGCCGCCCCAGACGACGTGTAGCGGCCAGGTCGGGTTACCGGGCGCCTTCTGCTGGACATAGAGGAGGAAGGCGGTCGCGGCGAGCGTGCTGCCGACGAGCAAGAGCCTAGGCCCTGCGAACGGCAGGAGCGCGAGCGGCAGCAGGACGTACCAAGGGTAGGCGGGGGTCGCGAGCAGGAGCAGAGCGACGAGCAGGAGCGCCGTTCCCTCGGGCTCGTTGCCGCGCCGCCGCCAGACGAGGAGCGCGAGCCCGCCAAGGGTTGCGAGCGCGAGCAGCCGGTAGACGACAGAGGCGCCGCCGCCGTCGATCCCCGTGAGACCGAGGAGATAGAAGCGGGCGCCCGAGTCGAATCCCTCCTCCTCGAGGTACCCGGGGAGATACCCGAGCACGCGTGTTCCGACCTCGATGAACGGCAGATAGGCGAGCGCAGCGGCGGCGGCCATCCCGGTCAGGAGCAGAGCCGCACGTCGCCGGCCGCGTGCGAGAAGCGCCGGCAGCGCGGCCAGCGCGTAGAACTTCACGAGGGCGGCGGCGGCCAGCGCGATTCCGGCCGCGAGCGGGCGGCCGCGCACGTTCAGTAGGAGCGATCCGAGGAGGAGCGTCACGGCGGCGACGTCGATGTGCCCGCTCGACCCGACTTCGACGATGGCGAGCGGATGCCAGGCGTAGAGGAGCGCGAGCTCCGGCCGGCGTCCGTACCGCGAGAGCAGGAGCCCGAGCAGGACGATCGCGATCGCATCCACGCCGACGAGCACGATCTTCGTCCAGCGAACGCTGTCCGGATGAGCCTCGTACGAGGCTCGAAAGACAGCCTGCGCCGCTGGGGGATAGATGGTGGGCGCGAACTTCCGATTCACCTGCTCGTAGATCTCGGCGTCTCGCAGATGTGCGAGCAACGGACTCTCCGGTGGATGGCGATACGGGTTGATTCCCGCCGCCTGCACGCGCCCGTCCCAGACGTAGCGGTAGATGTCGTCGGAGAGCGCGGGGGGATGCACGGCGAGCGTGAGGCGCGCGGCCACCGCGACGACGAGCACGAGCGCGAACACCCAGCGGCCGGGAAGAGGACGGCGCAGGACGAGGACGCAAGCGGCCGCGTACACGGCGAGAGCCGCGACGATGGCAGCGACGAGCGCCGCCGGCTGCTCGAAGGGCGCCGGCCGATCGAGCACGAGGCCGAGCCAGACGGAGACGGCGAGAAGAGCGACGCCGAGCGCCGCCAGCAAGGACGGGCCTGCCCGGAAAGTGGTCACGGTGAATGGCATGTGAGACGTGCCGCGAGGCAAGGACGAAGGGAGCGCAGATATGCAGGCATATCTGCGCGACTGTGAGGACGCCGCATCATGGTGCGTCGCATATGTCAGGCGCCTGGAGCCACTTTCCGGGCAGGCCCGTGAGGCCCGTGAGCCTTCACGCCTCGATACGCACCTGCACCCGATGGAAGCCGGTCGCGCCATCAGGGACGGTGTCGTCGACGACGGAGCTCTGTAGCTCCCCGGCGCCGTCGGTGGCGCGCACGACGAGCTCGTAGTCGCCGGGCGACGGCCGCCAGGGCCTGCTCCAGAGCGCCCAGGTGAGCGGCGAGTTGTGGTACACGATCTCGGCGTCACGCCACGTGTCTTCGCCGTCCGTCGAGACCTCGACCTTCGAGATGCCGCGATCGCCCGCGAAGGCGGCGCCGCGGATCTCGAGCGGGGCGGGCACGGTGCTCCCCTTCACGGGAACGTCGATGCGGGACATCGTGTGCACCCGTTGCGCCTTCCATCCCTGCTTCTCGTAGTAGCCCTCGCGATCGTCGTCGATCAACTCGATCCGGTCGATCCACTTCACGCTCACCTCGCCGTACGTGCCGGGAACGATGAGCCGGGCGGGATACCCGTGCCGGTCCGGAAGCGGCTCGCCGTTCATCTCGAAGGCGAGGAGCGTCGTCGGCTCGAGGGCCTTCTCGAGCGTCGTCGAGTGCGTATAGCCGTCCGAGGCGTGGAAGAAGACGCGTCGAGCGCCAGCCTCCGGCTGCGTCTCCCCGATCAGCTCGCGCAGCGGAATCCCCTTCCACACGGCGTTCGACATCAGGCCGCGGCCGACCCCGTTCGAGATGCATTCGAGCGTCGTCTCCTGCTCCACGGCCTGCAGGTTGGCGATCTCCTCGAAAGCGAGCGTCATCGGCTCGGCAACCTGGCCGCTGAGCTCGAGCCGCCAGCGGTCGCGCACGACGCGCGGGTCGATGAGGTTCTTCGTCACGACGTAGAACTTGTCGTTGGGGGTGATCGGCTGCACGCCGGCGCCGATCACCTCGATCCCCTCGTACCCGAAGACCGATCGACGGCGCAGCGCCTCGATCAGGCCGGCGGAGCCCAGCGCCAGGATGCCGCCCGTGGCGCCCGCGAGGAAGGTCCGCCGGTTCACAGCCGACGCTCCGCCACGGCCAGGGAGACGACGAAGACGGCGGCGATGACGAGCAGCCCCGCCGCAGTCACGAGCGTGGCCTGTCCCGGCGGCAGGCCCCGATAGTTCGACGCGAGCGCGGGCCAGAGCGCCGCCAGCGCGACGAGCCAGAGCCCCAGTGCGCCACCGGCGAGAATCGCCAGGCGTCGGCGCTCGAGCCGGCTCGACAGGAGGCCGATCAGGGCGCCCGTGGCGAGCAGGCCAAGGAAGCTCGAGTAGAACGCGAGCTGCTTCGACAGGATCGGCCCCCCGAAGATGCCCAGCATCCCCACGAAGAGCTCGACCGGGATGAAGGGCAGGAAACGGTCGCTCACGAGCTCGACCGGAAGCGGCACGCCGAGCAGGAGCCGCAGGAGCGCGGCCGTGAAAATCGTCGCCAGCGCGGCGATCACACCGGCTCTCATGCGAGCACCGCGATTCGCGCGGGGCTCAGCGCCGCTCGCGTGGCGGGCAGGTCGTCTCGCGCCCACGCATCGAGCTGCAAGAGCTCTAGATCGTCCACCTCGTCGACGTCGTACGTCGACTCGACCATCCCGACCGAGAGACCCCGGGCCGCCGCGCTCTCCAGAATCTCGTCGAGGACGGCGTCGGTGCTCATGGGGATTCCGGCGAGCACGTCGTGCCAGCCGCGCATTCCGATCAGGTAATAGCCTCCGTCGCCGACGGGGCCGAGCACGAGGTCGTGCCGGTCGAGCAGGCGGAATGCCTCCTCGACCACTTGCGACCGGAGCTGCGGCGAGTCCGACGCGATCAACACGACTCTCTCCTCTCCGCGAGCCGCGGCGCCCCGGAAGAGCGCCTGCTGACGAGCCGTCCAGTCGCCGGCCGGCTGCTCCAGGACGCGGCCCGAACACACGGAATGCGAGTCTCGGGCAGCGCGCCACTCGGACAGAGGGGTCACGTACCACCCGGCCTCCGGAAAGCGCGCGGCCAGGTCGCGCAGGAACGCGCGATAGAGCTCGGCCGCCGCCTGCTCGCCGATCGCCGCGGCGAGCCGCGTCTTCACGTGACCCGGTCGAGGCGCCTTCGCGGCGATGTAGAGCGCGCTCGTCACCGCAGCAGCCTGCCCATGTCAGAGGCGGCGCGGAGCGTGCCGCGGACCGTGCCCGTGACTTTGGAGCGGCCGGTTCGAGCGAGATACGCGATCGGCACCTCTTCGATGCGCCACCCGGCCGCGTGCGCTCGCAGAACCATCTCGAGCGGCCAGCCGAAGCGCCGATCGGCGAGCCGGAGCTCGAGCAGAGGGCCGCGGCGTGCCGCGCGCATCGGCCCCAGGTCACGCAGCGCGAGCCCCGTGCGGCGTCGCAGCTCCAGGGCGAGCAGCCGGTTTGCGAGGCGCGCGTGCACGGGCCAGGCGCCCGGGGCCGCGCGACGCTCTCCGAGAGCCAGGTCGGCTCGGTCCTCCTCGATCGGCCGCGTCACCTCGGGCAACGCGCGCGGATCGAGCGAGCCGTCGCAGTCCATGAAGCAGACGATGTCCGCGGTGGCTGCCTCGAGCCCGGCGAAGCACGCCGCGCCGAAACCGGGCCTTGCCTCGGTGACGACCCGAGCGCCGAGGCGCTCGGCGATTCGGCCGGAGTCATCCGTCGAGCCGTTGTCCGCCACGATCGGCGAGTAGCCCGCAGGCATCCGGCCGAGTACCCACGGGAGCGCCTCCGCCTCGTTCAGCACCGGCAGGATCACATCGATCACGCGCGCGCTCCCGCGAGCGACCGGGCGGCGAAGCGATGCAGACCCTCGAGCGCCTGGGGAAAGTCCGCGCGGCCGAACCCGAGCCGGAAGTGGTTGCCTGGAAAGTCGTAGACGGATCCGGGAACCAGCAGGACGCCCTCCTCCCGAACGAGACGAACGGCAAGCTCCTCGGCAGGCAGATCCTGAGCGAGCCGGGGGAAGCAGACACAGCCCGCGCGAGGCCGGACCCACTCGAACACACCCTCCCATTCGGCGAAGAACTCGTCGAGATGCTCCAGGTTCGAGACCAAGAGCGCACGGCTTCGCTCGAGCACCCGGTCGCGGGAACGCAAGGCGACGAGCGCCAAGAGCTCGCTCGGGGCGCTCGATCCGGAGGAGATGTACTCCTTGCATGTCGCAATTCGGGACAGGAGCTCTCGGTCGCGTGTCGCCACCCAGCCGATGCGGAGTCCCGCCAGCCCGAACGCCTTCGACATCACACCGACGCTGAGCGCGCGCCGGCCGCCATCCGCTGCCGGAGACAGGCGGTCGTCCGAATCGTGCTCGAGAAAGCGGTACACCTCGTCCGAGACGAGCACGGCGCCGACCTCGGCCGCGACCGCCTGGATCGCGGCGAACGTCTCCCGGCTCGGCAGCGCTCCCGTCGGGTTGTGCGGAAAGTTGACGACGATCGCGCGCGTCGAGGGCCGGACCGCCTTGCGAAGAGCCTCGACGGCGAAAGCCCAGCCGTCCCTCGGGGCGAGAGGCAGCAGGGTGACCTCCGCCCCGGACGCGCGAGCCAGCTCGTGCAGCGACTGATACGCCGGCCAGGTGACGACGGCATGGTCGCCCGGTCGCAGGAGCGCGGTGAACGTGAGAAAGATCGCCTCGTCGGCCCCGCTGAAGGTCAGCACGTTCTCGGGCTCGAGATTCGCGTACAGGCCCGCGATCTCAGCGCGCAACAGCGGGTGGCCGCTCGGCTCGGTGTACCCGAGCGTGAGTCCGTGCCAGAGCCCGAGTGTCTCCGGATCGGCCTCGGCCAAGAGCTCGCCGAGGCCGTACGGCTCGATATCCGAGGTGCAGAGAAGATGCTCCGCCTTCCCCCGGAGCTCGGCGAAGAAGCGCTCGAGCGCGAGCCCCCGCACACTCCGCAGTCCGGCCGTCACCACCGCAGCGTTCCCCGACTTCGAGTTGCCTACACGCACTTCTTGCACCCCGATATCCACGTCTGCTCACATGCGAGCGCGAGGAGAGAGGCGGCCGGAGCCGCCCCTCTCGTCGAGCACCGTTCGTCGACGGTTTACAGGAACCGCAGCACGATCGGGCAGTTGACGATGATCCCGGTCGAGCCGAACTTCTTGCCCCCGGGACCCGTCACCCAGCCGCCGGCCACGAGCGTCAGCAGCTCGAACTCGTCGATGATGCGGGCGCGGTAGCCCTTCCGGATCGCCCCCGGCGTCCACTCGGCGAGCTGGAGGTCCCAGAGCGGGCTGTAGTCGAGAGCGACCGTCGGGATGCCGCCGATGACCTGCAGGGGCGGCAGCGGCTTGCCCTTCTTGTCCTTGTCGGTGAGGGCGCTCGCAAGTCCCTGCCGCTGCGGATTGTCCCTGCCCGTCGGCCCGTTGGCGATCGGGAACAACCGCTCGAGCGCGCTGAAGGCGCTGTCGTCCCGCCCGACGGGAATGTCGGCTAGCGCCGGGGCGAAGATACCCTTGTCGAGCGCCGCGACGACCGGGTCGGAGGCATCGGTGCTGATATACAACGACGGCTTGGCGAAGCTGAACACGGGCGTCGTCTCGAGGGTCACGGTGCCGCCGCCGTTCCCGCGAGGGCAGATCCGTATGACGCGGTCGTGGACGAGCCCGTAGTTCGGCGGCCGCTTGCAGAAGTTGATCTCCTTGGCGTCGACGTCGAAGGCGACGATCGGCGCGTTGTAGATCGGGGTTCCCGGCTGGTTGATGATCCGAACGAGCGGCGAGTACTCGGCATCACCGGTCGCGCCCGGCTGACCGATCCTCGGCGGAAACGGCTTGGCGGCGGGGCCCGGCACGACCTTCCGCGCGGGCGAGAAGTCGACCCCGCCGGCGTCGAAGACGAGGCTCGCGTTCTTCAGCAGCGTCGCCTCGCGGGCGGCGCGGCCGACGTTCGCGTAGGCCAGCTTGCCGGAGAAGTTCAGCCCGAGCGACTCGGAGTTCGCCTTGTCGGTCGTGTCGGTGAGGATGTACCAGACGTTCTTGCCGTCTCGGTTGTGGCCGAGATAGAGCGGCAGCGTGATTCGCGTTCCGCCCTTGTTGATCTTGCCGGCACGGAGGAGGTGCACCGGGCCGACGAGCTCCTTCATCACCGAGGAGGGCATCGGCCCGAAGTAGGAGAGCGGAACGACTGCGCCGATCGAGGGCGGTGGGGGCGGAACCTGCGCGCTCCCCGCAGTCGCGGAGGCGACGACTGCCAGGGCGATGACGGCCAGGCCGGCCGTACGCCCGATCAGCGAGAGCGCTCGGCTCTGCCTTCCTCCTGTCAAGAATCTCATACGTATCTCTCGTCCTTTCTGGAAGGTGTGGGACGAGAACGCTGGCAGCACGGTGTGAGCATCGGGTCGAGGCGCTGTCGAGATGCGCTCACATTGCATTCGTGACGGCCTCGGGAGGCGGATCTCGTAGCGGCGAGGCTTGCCTCGCCGCTGCTCCGCTCTCAGCAGGCGTCGACTCGCCGGCCGTGCACGAGGACGCCGCGCAGCGCGAGCCGCCCGACCGGCTCGGGAACGGCCGGCTCGACGCGTAGTGTGCCGCCCTCGGCGTCGAGTCCGAGCAGCGTCCGCAGGGCCATGAGCGGAGCTCCGGCTGCGAAGGACTGCGGCCTTGACGCGCCGTCGTACTCGACCGGTGCTCCCGGGTCAGCGCGGTCGAACCCGCCGAAGAGCTCGGGAAGCCGGCCGTCGAAGGCCTCGGCGGCCTCCAGCAGCGCGAGCGCGACACGGCTTGCCTCCTCGTGGAATCCGTAGCGTCGCATGCCCTCGGCGACGAGGGCGGTGTCGTGCGGCCAGACGGTTCCGTTGTGGTACTCGAGCGGGTTGTAGCCGTCGTCTTCGGCGGACATCGTGCGGATCCCCCACCCGCTCGAGAGCTGAGGTGACAAGAGCTTCTCGACGGTCGCTTTCGCCCGCTCCGCAGAGGCGATCCCGCTCCAGAGCACGTGCCCGATGTTCGACGTCAGCGCGTCGACCTGCCTCTTCTCACCGTCGAGCGCCACGACGTAGTGCCCTCGCTCGTCGCTCCAGAACGCTTCCTCGAAGCGCTCGCGCAGTTTCTCCGCACGACCGAGAAGCCGGTCCGCAAGCTCGCTGTCGTCCCCAGACCTCCTGCGCCAGACGCGCCGTCCGCCGGAAAGCGTCGTAGGCGTAGGCCTGAACCTCACACGCGGCGATCGGCGGCTTTGCCCGAGTGCCGTCGGCGAAGAGCATCGAGTTGTCGGAGTCCTTCCAACCCTGGTTGTCCAGGCCTTCCGGCGAGCGCTTCGAGTACTCGAGGAAGCCGTCGTCGTCGAGGTCTCCCTCCTCCTCGATCCAGCGGAGAGCGGCACGAGCCGGCTGCTCCAGTGAGCGCACGAGCTTCGAGTCGCCCGTCCACCTCTCGTATTCATCGAGGAGGATGAGAAAGAGCGATGTCGTGTCGTGGCCTCCGTAGTAGGGGGAGTGCGGCTGGTCGCCGAGGATCGTCAGCTCACCGCGGCGGAGCTCGTGCAGGATCTTCCCGGGCTCGGCGTCGCGGAAGTCGTCGCGTTCCGTCGCCTGGAGCTCTGCGAGCGCTTCGAGTGTCGCTTTGGCGACCTGAGGTTGAAAGGGGAGCAGCTGGTACGCCATGACGATGCTGTCGCGCCCGAACAACGCCATGAACCAGGGGAGCCCGCCGGCCGGCAGCGTTCTGTCGGAGTCGTCGACCGGCTGGAACCGAAGCGCTGCGAGGTCGAGCAGGCTGCAGCCGTAGGTCTCCCGGAGCCCGTCCCAGTCCGTTTCGAGCCGGGGAGCAGCGTCCAGCCATTCCTCGAGGGAGATCGGCATGTACGGCTCTGGCTTCCCAAAATCCCCGCAGCGATGTCGCGAGGGCCGCTCTTCGCCGTCCACGACCGGGACGATGTCCACGCAGGTCTTCCAGACCTCGCGCCCGGCGAGGTCGACCACGAAGGTCGCGCGCTCTCGGTCGACCGCGCACTCCTCGCTGAAACGAAGGACGGTCTCGCGGATGAAGTCGTCGCGCTTGTAGCGCAGCGTCACCTCCTGCTCGCCCGCGTGCCGAGTGACCCGGCCCAACTTCTTCGGACGCTCGTGGCACTCGAGGATGTCGCCGAAGTCGGAGGCGAACTCGAGGACGAGCTCGACTCGCTGCGGACGCTCGGTCAGGTTCTCGACGATCACGTCCTCGTGGACGCCGCCCGCTACGAACCGGTCCCGTGTGACGGAGATCGTCGCATCGGTGACGTCCTCCTCCCACACGCCGGCGACCACGCGCGCCGAGTAGTAGTCGACGATCTCGCTCGAGAGCGTACGGGGCGACTCGCCGTTGACGAGCAGCCGCCAGGTCGAGAGATGCCGCATGTCGACATGGAAGAACCCGTCGGCGCGCTCGGCCTCCACGTCGCCGCTCGGGTCGGAGACGAAGAACGTGCTCCCGTCGAGCACGGTGAGGTCCCTCCCACTGCGTCCGTCGCCGCTCACTGCCGTCACTGTTTGCCCGATTCGCTCGCTGGGCAATCCTCCCCGATGGAGCTCGGCTACCAGCTCTCGAGCGAGGAGCATCCCGCTCCCGACCTCGTGGGCTACGCGCGACGCGCAGAGGAGACCGGCTTCTCATATGCGGTCATCTCCGATCACTTCCATCCTTGGCTACACCGCCAGGGGCAGTCGCCTTTCGCCTGGTCGGTGCTCGGCGCGATCGCGCAGGTGACGAAGAGAATTCGCGTCGGAACCGCGGTGACTGCGCCGATCCGTCGCACGCCTCCCCATCTGGTGGCCCACGCGGCGGCGACGGTGGCGACGATGATGCCGGGTCGCTTCTTCCTCGGTGTCGGCTCGGGCGAAAACCTGAACGAGCATGTCACCGGCGAGTGGTGGCCGCCGAGCGAGACGCGCCGCGAGATGCTCGAGGAGGCCGTCGAGGTGATCAGGAACCTCTGGGCCGGCGGAACCGTCGAGCATTTCGGCACGCACTACACGGTCGACAACGCCCGCATCTACTCGCGGCCGCTCGAGCCGCCGGCGATCATGGTCTCGGCCGGTGGCAAGGACGGCGCCGAGCTGGCCGGGCGAATCGGTGACGGCCTGATCGGCACGGCGCCGTCGGAGGAGCTCGTGCAGGTCTTCGAGGAAGCGGGCGGGAAGGGAAAGCCGCGGTACGCGCAGATCGACGTCTGCGTGGCCGAGGACGAGGCTGAGGCGCGCCGGATCGCGCACGCGCAGTGGGCCGCTCCGGCTGCGATCCCACCG
>JBPCMD010000106.1:0-20392 GCA_051002595.1 Gaiellaceae bacterium | reverse complement strand
CGGTCTTGCGGATCTCCGAGTGCGAGGCGATTGCGTCGTTGCCTGAGGCGACCTCGAGGTCGAGCCACGCCGCGAGCACGTTCTCGCCGAGGATCGCGCGGGTGCCGCCTGGCACCGAGAGCACGAGGGCGACGCACGAGATCGATCCGTTCTGCACGCCCTGCGAGCCCGCGGCGCGCACCGCAGCCAGGCAGCGCGCCTCGAGATAGAGCATCGAGAAGCCCTGCGCGTACCCCATCAGCGCCTCCGAGCCTGTGCCCGAGGTGAAGCGCACCTTGACTCCGCGGGACGCGTACGCGGCGCCGAGAAACGCCTTCGACCAGGGCGTGTCGTCGCCGTCCACGAAGACGGGCTCGGTGCCGTAGACCGAGAGCGTCTCGGCGTACGTGACGAGGCCGCGGATTGCGAGCTCGAGGTTCCGCCGCTCCTCGACGGCGCACTGCGTCATTACCCCGGGCCGACCGGTTTGCGATCCTACGAGGAGCGCAATTGCGTTCAGTGGGGCGTAGCGGGCGACGGCGACGGTGGTCTCTATCTCGGCGAACCCACGTCGCGCTGCCTCAGCCGCGTCGGCGGCGAGCAGCGCCGGGCTCTCCTTGAGATTGGTCACGTGCGCCTGGTTCGCCGGTGCGCGCCGCGCGCGGAGCTTCTTCAGCGCAAGCATCAGCTCGACCGGGTCGAGCAGGCCGATGACGCGCGCGAGCTTTGCAGGGGTGAGGCCGCGCGCGAGGCGGACGAGCTCGGCGCGAGGGACGCCGATGTCTACGAGGTTGCGCGCCAGCTCTGCGTCATCGAGAGCCATGGCCTCGGCTGCGACTTCGAGGTCGAGCCCGTGTGCGACGACGAAACGGTCGATCACGTCGAACTCGGCGGCAGGCTGGCCGTCCATGCGGACGACGACGCCATTTTCGACCACGAGCTCCGGCTCCGGGTCGAGCGGCCCGTCGGCAGCGACCAAGCCGAGCTCGGGCAGCGGCGAGACGAGCGTCTCGCGGTGCAAGTCGCGCTTCTCGCGCGAGGTGAACCGCCGGCTACGCATCGGCAAGGAGCCCTCGCTCGGCGTAGGCGCCGGCGGCTTCCCGCACGAAGCCCGCCGTTCGCGCGGCTCCGTGGGACTCGAGCTGCGCGGCCCAGTCCTCGAGCTGTGCCGTTGTGGCCCGGCGGGGGCGGAGCGCCGTATAGACGGCGAGCAGGAGATCGTCGGGAACAGCAGCGAGCTCGGCGGCGCGTTCCAGGCTCGCGGCCAGCGGTTCTCGTCCAGCCGCGCGAGCGACCTGGGACTGGAGGAGAAGCGTCTCCGGGGTTGCGCGAATCTCAGACCCGTCGATGCGCCCGGCTCGCAGCGAGTCCAGCGTGACGTCCGTCAGGGACATTCCACCGGGGGTCGACACCAGGTCGGGCCTCTGCGTTCCCAGCGGGTAGTCGCGCTTCGGATCGAAGTCCATGTCGTCAGACTCTAGGCTTGGCCCACACGTGAGCAACGATTATCGATTTTCCGGGCGCGTTGCGCTCGTCACCGGTGGAGCGAGCGGGATCGGCGCAGCGGTCGCAAGGCGACTCATGTCCGAAGGTGCCGCCGTCGCCTCGTTCGACCTGCAGCCTGCGTCGGCCGACGGCGTGCTCGCGCTCGGCGGTGACGTCTCCGAGTCCGCCGACATCGAAGCTGCGGTACAGCGAGCCGAGAAGGAGCTCGGGCCGATCGACGTGCTCGTCTGCTCAGCGGGGGTACCGGGCAAGTCGCTTCCGAGCATGGAGATCTCGGACGAAGAGTGGCGTCGCGTGCTCGCGATCAACACGGACGGCGTCTTCTTCTGCAACAGAACCGTCGCTCCCGGGATGGTCGAGCGCGGCTACGGCCGGATCGTCAACGTCGCCTCGATCGCGGGCAAGGAGGGCAACCCGATGGCCGCGGCCTATTCCGCCTCGAAAGCAGCGGTGATCGCGCTGACGAAGGCGATCGGGAAGGATCTCGCCCGGACCGGGGTTCTCGTCAACTGCTTGGCGCCCGCCGTGATCGAGACGCCGATCTTGGAAGGCGTCTCGCAGGCGCACATCGACTACATGGTCGAGCGCATCCCGATGGGGCGGATGGGGAGCCCCGACGAGGTCGCCGCGCTCATCTGCTGGCTGGCGAGCGAGGAGTGCTCGTTCTCGACTGGCGCCACGTACGACATCTCCGGCGGGCGGGCGGTCTACTGATGCTGCGGGTTCGGGTTCGCGGCCCGAACGGCATCGAGCGCGGAGTCGTCAACAACGGCGTGATCGTGACGGAGAGCGGCGGGTGTGTCGGAGCGCGCGACGCCGACCGGCTCACGCTCGCCGACCCGTGCAAGCTCCTGCTTCCGCTCGAGCCGCCCGAGGTCTGGTGCGCCGGAGTGACGTACGAGCGCTCGCGCGACGCACGGATCGAGGAGAGCGCCGTCGAGGACGTCTACTCCCTGGTCTACGACGCCGAGCGGCCCGAGCTCTTCCTCAAGGACGCGGGATGCCGCCGCACGGTCGGGCCTGGCGAGCCGATCGGCATCCGCTCGGACTCCGCCTGGAACGTCCCCGAGCCGGAGATCGCCCTCGTGCTCGGCGAGGACGGAGACATCGCGGGCGCCACGATCGGAAACGACGTGTCCTCCCGTGACATCGAGGGCGCGAACCCGCTCTACCTTCCCCAGGCGAAGGTGTACGCAGGCGCGTGCGCGCTCGGGCCGGCGGTGCTCTCTCCGGTTCCGAGCGAGCCGTTCGAGATTCGGATGCGGATTCTCGATGCGAGCGGCGCCGAGCTGTTTACGGGCGAGACGTCGACCGCGCGCATGAAGCGCTCGTTCGAGGAGCTCGTCGAGTTCCTCGTCCGCGACAATCCGGTTCCGCCTGGAAGCGTCCTTCTCACGGGCACCGGCCTGGTGCCTCCCGACGACTTCACGCTCGAACCGGGTCACGTGGTCGAGATCGAGGTGCCGGGCATCGGCATCCTCTCGAACCCTGTCGTGCTCGCCTCCAGCCTCCTCGAAAGGACCGCAGCCCATGTCTGAGACTCTCACCGGCTCGCCCGCCAGGAACTACGTCGGCGGGGAGTGGCGCAACAGCGCAAGCGGCGATACCTACGAGAAGCGCAATCCGTGGCGGCCGTCCGAGGTGACAGGCGTGTACCCGTCTTCAGACGCGGACGATGCGTGCGCCGCCATCGACGCCGCTCGCGAAGCGTTCCCCGCGTGGGCGGCGCTGCCGGCAGCCCAGCGCGCCGCGTTCTTCGGCAAGGCGGCGAACATTCTGGAGGCTCGGGCGGAGCAGGTCGCCCAGGACATGACCGCCGAGATGGGAAAGCCGCTGCGTGAGTCCCGGCTCGAGGCGCTGCGCGCGGCGACGATCCTGCGCTACGCGGCGGGTGAGGCCTGGCGGCCGGTCGGCGAGATGTATGAGCCGTCTGTCGCGAATCAGCGTCTCTACACCTTGCGTCGTCCGCTCGGCGCCGTCGGTCTGATCACCCCGTGGAACTTCCCGATCGCGATTCCCGTGTGGAAGCTTGCGCCTGCGTTGATCTACGGCAACACGGTGGTGCTCAAGCTCGGGCACGAGGCGCCGCGCACCGGGCTGCACGTGGCGGAGAGCTTCGCGGAGGCCGGTCTGCCGGCCGGCGTCCTGAACGTGCTCACGGGGTCCGGCTCGAAGGCGGGCGCGGAGCTTGTCAGTAATCCGGGGACGCGCGCGATCTCGTTCACCGGGTCGGTGGCGGTCGGGAAGGGGGTGCGCGAGGCGGTGACTGGACGGGATTGCCGCGTCCAGCTCGAGCTCGGTGGCCACAACCCGCTGATCTTGATGGGCGACGCAGAGCTCGACCGCGCGGTCGAGGCGTCGTACGCGGGGGCCTTCTGGTCGGCCGGACAGAAGTGCACGGCGACGCGGCGCATCCTCATCCAGGAGGAGGTCTACGACGAGTTCCGCGACCGGTTACTGGCGCGGGTCGCAGCTGGCAAGGTCGGCGATCCCGCCGATCCCGAGGTCGAGGTCGGCCCCGTCGTGCACGAGCCTGCGATGGAGGAGATCCTCGGTGCCATCGAGCGTGCTCGGGAGGCGGGCGGGACGGTGCTCGCCGGCGGCGAGCGCGCGGACGACGACGGGTATCTGATCGCGCCCACGGTGTTCGAGGGGCTTACGGACGACGCCGAGCTCTCCTGCGAGGAGGTGTTCGGGCCGGTGACATCTCTCTACCGCTTCTCGACCTTCGATGAGGCGATGGAGCGGGCCAACTCCGTGCGCTTCGGCCTCTCCGCCTCGATCTTCACTCGCGACCTGTATGCGGTGCAGCGATTCACGGAGGAGATCGGCGCGGGGATCATCCACGTCAACTCCCAGACCGCTGGCGCCGACGTTCACGTGCCTTTCGGCGGCATTAAGGGCTCCGGCTGGGGCCCGCACGAGCAAGGGCGCGCCGCGATCGAGTTCTACACCGAGCTGGTCACGGTGTACCAGGACGCACCGCTTGCCTGAGAGGACGCTCGTCACCGGCGCGCTTGGGTGCGTCGGCGCCTGGACGCTCAAGGCGCTGCTCGACGATGGCGAAGACCCGGTCGGCTACGACCTCGGCGAGGACGACAGCCGCCTGCGGCTGATCCTCGACGAAAGTGAGCGAGACGGCGTGATGCTCGTATCGGGCGACGTCACCGACGCGGACGCTCTCGGCCGTGCGCTCGACAAGCACGACATCACCCGTGTTGTCCACCTGGCTGCCCTGCAGGTGCCGTTCTGCCGCGCGGATCCCATTCGCGGCGCGCGCGTCAACGTCGTCGGCACCACCGTCGTTTTCGAGGCGGTGAAAGCGCGGCGGGACCGGATTCCGGGCCTCGCCTACGCGAGCTCTACAGCGGTCTACAACGCGAGCGACCCCTCGCTCGCGCCCGAGTCGGGCGGGACGCGCCCCACGACCCACTACGGCGTGTACAAGCTCGCCAACGAGGGGACGGCGCGGATCTTCTGGGATGACGAAGGCGTCGCGTCGATCGGCATCAGGCCGTACATCGTGTACGGGCCAGGCCGCGACCAGGGCATGACCTCCGGCCCCACGCTCGCGATGGTGGCGGCCACACGCGGCGAGCCCTTCGAGATCGGGTACGGCGGAACGGCGCAGTACGACTACGCGCCGGACGTAGGCCGCGCGTTCGTGCTCGCCGCGCGAGCGGCGAGCGAAAGCGCGCACGTCGCGAACTTCCCGGGCGAGCCGTCCACAATGCAGGAGGTCGTAGGGGCGATCGAAGCGTCCGCCCCGGAAGCCGCGGGCAAAGTCACATGGACGGAAACGGCGCTTCCGTTCCCGGAGTCGCTCGAGTCAGGCCTCCTCGAGCGTCTGGTCGGCTCTTTCCCACGCACGTCGCTGACCGCTGGCGTGCGTCAGACGATCGAGCATTTCCGTACGCTAGTGGAGTAGCGGGCGCAGCGCGTCTCGCGCGATCAGAAACCCGCGCTTGACGAGATCCTCGGTCGCCTCGAAGTCGCGATCCTCGTGCTCGATCGAGACGACGTAGTCGTAACCCGCCCGGTACAGCGCGGCCACGAAGCGATCCCAGCGCACCTCGCCCAGGCCCGGTAGCCGCGGCACCTGCCAGCCCATCCCGAGGGAAATCGTCCCGTTTCGGTACAGGCCGTCGCGGTCGATCTCCAGGTCCTTCGCGTGCACGTGCAGGATCTTCTCCGCGTAGTCGCGCACGACCCGCTCGTAGTCGATCTGGAGCCAGACGAGGTGCGACGGGTCGAGGTTGAGCCCGAAGCTCGGGCTGTCCACGATCGAGAACATCTCGTCCCAGGCGGCCGGGGTGGAGGCGAGGTTCGTGCCGCCGGGCCACTCGTCCCAGCTGAAGATCATCGGGCAGTTCTCGATTGCGATCTTGACGCCCTTCCCTTCCGCGTAGTCGACAAGACGTGGCCAGACCTTGCGAAACTCACGGAAGTTGTCGGGCACGTTCTTCGTCTTGTCGCGCCCGACGAAGGTCCCGACGATCGGAACCCCGAGCTTGGCGGCGGCATCGATCACCTTGCGCAGATGCGTGTTCGCCGCACGCCGCTCTTTGGAGTCGGGATGGAGGTTGTTCGGGTAGTAGGCGAGCGACGAGATCTCGAGCTCGTGCTTCTCGAGCATCTCCAGCACGCGATCCGGATCGAAGTCCGAGACGTCGATATGCGAGGTGCCGGCGTAGCGGCGGCGGTCTGCGCCCGCGGCCGGCCAGCATGCGACCTCGAGCATCTCGAAGCCTTCGCCCGCGGCCCACTCGGCGACGCGGTCGAAGGAGCGGCGAGGGAACGGAGCGGTAAGCAAGCCAAGCTTCAAAGCGGCACCTCCACCCAGCGTTGTTTGCTGTTCGAGAGTGCGAGGGCGTCGCCGATGACGTTCTCCACGTGCCCGTCGCGAAAGGTCGGATACTCGGGCTCGTCCGCAGGTTCACCGCGGGCGACGTCGGCGTACACGGCTCGGTAGAGCTCGCGAAAGGTCTCGGCGTAGCCCTCGGTGTGGGCGACGGGGAGGTGCGAGCGAGCTGCCGCCTCCGGGTGCAGCAACGCAGGGTCGCGCCGCAGGATCTCGTTCGGGCGATCGCGGTGGCCGAGCCAGAGCTCCTCGTTCGACTCGGAGTCCCACGCCGCCGATCCCGCCGATCCGTCGACCTCGATCCGAAGCGAGTTCTTGCGGCCGAAGCTCACCTGCGAGACGACGATCGATCCTCGCGCGCCACCTTCGAAGCGGAGCAGGATGTGCGCCAGGTCTTCGGTGGACATCGGCGCGTCGAGCCGGGCGTCGTCCTCGGCGTTCGCGAACGTCTCGACCTCGCCTGCAGGTCGCCGGCGAACCGGAATCGTCGTCGCGAAATCTGCGAGCACCTCGACGATCCTAAGGCCGGTCACGAACTGGGCGAGATCCAGCCAGTGCGAGCCGATGTCGCCGACCGCGCGGAGCTCTCCACCCCTGTCGGCCTCGAGGCGCCAGTTCCAGTCCGTCGGCCTCGCGAGCCAGTCCTGCAGGTAGCCGCCGTGGACACTCCAAACGTCACCGAGGTCACCCGCTAGCACCCGAGCGCGCGTCTCCTGGACAAGTGGGTAGAAGCGAAGGTTGAAGTTCGTGCAGTTGACGAGCCCCGCCGTCTTCGCGAGCTCGACGAGCTCCGCCGACTCGAGCGACGTGAGCGTCAGCGGTTTCTCGCAGACGACATGCTTCCCCACCACCAGGGCCTGCTTCGCCTGCGGAAAGTGGAGATGGTTCGGCGTCGTCAGGTGAACCACGTCGACGCGCTCGTCCTCGAGCATCGCCTCGAACGAGTCGTATGCCGGAGCGAGGCCTTTGGCGCCCGCCCGCTCGGGTGTCGAGCCCACGACGCCGAGCACCTCGATGCCGAGCCTGCGCAGCGCATCCACGTGAACGGCGCCGATGAAGCCGGTGCCGACGACGCCCGCCTTCAGCTCGTCAAGCCTCTTCACTTCGGCAGCTTGCGTTCCGCCGCGCGCGTTCTCCGACGGACGACGCGCTCCGTGCGCCGGACGTGCTTGCGTGCCTCCGACCCTGCCCTCGCCGAGTCGCCCGCGCGAATCGCGTCGACGATCGGGACGTGGAACTCGGCCAAGTCAGACTGGTCCCAGAACGTCCAGTAGACGGCAAAGGCGGTGGAGACCTCCACGCCGAGCCCGAGCCAGCTCTGCAGCAGCGGCTCGTTTCCGGCGAGCTCGACCATCGCGCGATGGAACGCGATGTCGTGCGAGATCTGGGTCCGCCAGTCGCCCCGAGCGGCAGCGTCACGCATTCCCTCGAGCTCCCGATCGAGAACCTCCACCTCGCCCTTCGCCATACGCGCGGCCTCGCGCGCGGCGAGCTCCTCGAGCGCAGCGCGGACGGGAAACACCGGGAGGAGCTGGGAGTCGTCGACCGCGCGAACGCGGGCGCCGCGGAACGGCTCGGACTCGACGAGGCGCAAGAGCTGGAGGTCCCGGAGCGCCTCGCGCACCGGCGCCTGGCTTGTTCCGAGCTCGCGCGCCAGCCGGGTCTCGACGAGACGCTCTCCTGGCTCGAGCTCACCGCGGAGGATTCGCTCGAGCAGGATCTCCTTGATCTGCTCGCGCAGAACCGTTCGCGAGACGGTGCTCACATTTCAACCAGCCACGACCGGGTTGGTCAGGGTGCCGACCTCCTCGATCGCGATCGCCACCTCGTCGCCTGGCTCCAGCAACCGTTGCGGTTCCCGGAAGACTCCGACTCCTGCAGGCGTGCCGGTGAGAATGAGGTCGCCCGGCTCGAGCGTCATGGTCTGGGAGGCATAGCTGATGATCTCGTCGATCCCGAAGATGAGGTTCGCGGTCGACGAATCCTGGAGCACCTCGCCGCTCACGATCGCCCGGATGCGCAGGTTGTGCGGGTCAGAGACTTCGCCAGCAGGAACGAGAGGGCCGACCGGGCAGAACGTGTCGGGCGACTTGCCGCGTGTCCATTGCCCATCTGAGAACTGCAGATCGCGGGCGCTCACGTCGTTGGCGCAGAGGTACCCGCGGACGGCAGCGAACGCGTTCTCTCGTGACACGTTCTTGACCTGTGCGCCGATGACGACGCCGAGCTCGGCTTCGTAGTCGCACTTGGTGACCACCGGAGGGATGACGATCGACTCGCCCGGCCCGATGAGCGCGTTGGGCCATTTTGCGAACAGGAGCGGCGCCGACGGGAGCTCCACTCCCTGCTCCTCCGCGTGATCGCGGTAGTTGAGGCCGACGCAAACGATCTTGCCCGGACGCTCGATCGGCAGCATCCGGCAACCCTACAACGGGCTGGTCGGGCTATTCAGTCGGTGCGGAGCCGACCGATACCGGCAGTAGACTCGCCGCCCGAGGAGGCTCGATGCATCGCCGGCTCGCAATAGTGTTCGTCATGGTTCTCGGGCTCGCCCTGGCGCCCGAGGCTTTGGCGACGATCGAGGGGCCGTGCGAGGCGACGATCGCGGGCGAGGACGTCGTCGGGCGGGACACGTTCTCCCAGAGCGACGCGATCAGCGTCCCTCAGACGGGCGGCGTGCCCGTCACCATGACGGCGGAGCGCCCGATCGGGCGGCTGCAGGTCGACATGGAGTTCGGCGGGATCCGCTACACGATCCACGACGAGGCGACGACCGGTGAGACGTGGACGAGCGTTGTTCCCGTCGACGAGTACGCGACCTACGGCATCGGCCTCTACAAGATCGTCGGCATCACCGCCGGCCGGGATTTCACGTGCGAAGCTACGGCGCTCGTCGATGTCCAGGGCAACCCGCTCGAGACGGCAGCGGGAGCGATCGGGATCGCCATGGCCATCGTCGGCGGCCTCGGTGTGCTGTCGTTCGCGCTCCGTGGAGGCCGCCCTGGGCTCGCTACTTTGCTGGCCATATTCCTCGGAGTCGTCCTGGCGATCGGGACCGGGCTCCTGCTCCAGCAATACGGGCTCTTCTACCCCACACGCATCGCGACGATTCTCGCTCTAGCCGGGGGCGCAGTACTGGGCTTCCTCGCGGGCATCGTGGGGTCGCGCGGCTACGTTTCCGGCTAGAACCCGCACTCCTCCGGGAGTCGCAGCCGACCTCGCTCACTGCCGCGACCGAGACTTCGAAGGCTCGGCCGTAACGCAAGAACGTGCGACCATCGAGCTCGAACACGAAAACAGGAAGACGCAACGCCGAGACCAGAAAGTCGTTCGCTCGGACCGTGTAACGCCGGGTTGGCAGCCGCGACTATCCGCGGGACAGCCTGGAAAAAGGAGAAGAGATGGCAGGAGACACGATCAGCATCCTCGACGGCAGCACATTCGTCGTCTCAGACCGGCGCGGCGACATCGACGCCAACCCGAGTCAGCATCACGGGCTGTTTCACCGCGACACTCGCTTCCTGTCGCAGTGGCGTGTCACCGTCAACGGGCTCTCGCCCGACCCGCTCTCGGTCGAGCACGAGCAGTACTTCTCCGCCCAGTTCTTTCTCGTCCCTCCGACCGGGTCGATCTACAAGAATCCGTACCTCTCGGTCATCCGCAAGCGCATGGTCGGCGATGGGTTCCACGAGGATGTCGCGGTGCTGAATCACGACAACGAGCCCGCCACCGTCGAGCTGCGGATCGAGGCCGGCGCCGATTTCGCCGACCTCTTCGAGGTCAAGGACGCGCTCGACAAGAAGGGTGAGCAGTACCGCGAGGTCCGTGACGGCGCTCTCGTCCTCGGCTACCGGCGCGACGACTTCGTCCGCGAGACGCGGATCTCGGCGAGCGAGGACGCCGAGGTGACCGAGGAAGGCTTCCTGTTCAGGCTCGAGCTCGAGCCGCATCAGGAGTGGAGCACATGCATCGATGTGCTTCCTGGCACCGGCGACGATGCTGCGGTCAAGTACGAGCACGGCGAGGCGACTCCGCGACCGAACATGCGCCAGACCCTCGACGAGTGGCTCGAGCAGGCGCCGGAGCTCGAAAGCGACCTCGATCGGCTGGAGCACATCTACAGGCGCAGCCTCGTCGACCTTGCCGCGCTGCGCTTCTACTCGGACATCCTCCCCGACGCGTCGCTGCCTGCCGCAGGGCTGCCGTGGTTCATGACCCTCTTCGGCCGGGACAGCTTGATCACGAGCTACCAGTCGCTCCCGTTCGTGCCCGAGCTTGCGCAAACGACACTGCGCGTGCTCGCCGCGCGTCAGGGTACGGTCGTGGACGACTTCCGCGACGAGGAGCCGGGGCGCATCCTGCACGAGATCCGATTCGGGGAGCTCGTTCATTTCGAGGAGCGCCCACACGCGCCTTACTTCGGGGCCTCTGACACGACGCCGCTTTTCCTGATTCTGCTCGACGAGTACGAGCGCTGGAGCGGCGACGCCGGCCTCGTCCGCGAGCTCGAGTCGAACGCGCGCGCCGCCCTCGACTGGATCGACCGCTATGGGGACCGCGACGGAGACGGGTATGTCGAGTACGAGCGCCGAAACGCCGACACCGGACTCGAGAATCAGTGCTGGAAGGACTCCTGGAACTCGATCCTGTATTCGGACGGAACGCTCGCGCCGCTGCCGCGCGCGACGTGCGAGATCCAGGGCCTCGTCCACGACGCGAAGGTGCGCTCAGCGAGGCTGGCGCGGGAGATCTGGGACGACGCGGAGCTCGCTGAGCGACTCGAGAAAGAGGCAGTGGAGCTCAAGAAGCGATTCAACCGCGACTTCTGGCTCGAGGACCGCCAATTCTTCGCCCTCGCGCTCGACGGAGACAAGCGTCCTGTGGACAGCCTGACGTCGAACATCGGTCATCTCCTGTGGAGCGGGATCGTCGATGACGAGAAAGCGCCCGCGCTGGTCGAGCACCTGCTCGGCGAGAAGCTCTTCTCGGGCTGGGGTGTCCGCACGATGGCGGCGGGCGAAGGCGGCTACAACCCGATCGAGTACCACAACGGCACCGTCTGGCCCCACGACAACTCGTTCATCGCCGCCGGCCTCGCCCGCTACGGCTTCCGCCAGGAGGCAGCGGTCATCGCCGAGGCGATCCTCGAAGCCGCGTCCTTCTTCGACTACCGGCTGCCGGAGGTGTTCGCGGGCTACGACCGCTCACGCACGGGCGCCCCGGTCGAGTACCCAACCGCGTCGAGCCCCCAGGCCTGGGCGACCGCGGCGCCGCTCTTGCTCATCCGCACCCTGCTCGGCCTCGAGCCGAACGGCGATGAGCTCACATCGGACCCCGCGCTCCCAGCGAGCATCGGCCGGCTGGTGCTCAGCGGAATCCCGGGCCGCTGGGGGCATGAGGATATCGCCGCCGGAGGCGGCGAGCCGTCGAACGGAGTGTCGCAAAGGGCTCGTACCTGAGTTATTCGGTCGCGTCCGCGGACATCGGCTCGAGGGGACGCCGGCCAGCATGGACCGACGATGCAAGAATTCGCTTCCAGACATCACTCCCCACGGACGAGGAGGACACATGGCAGGCAAGGCGGACTTCACCGAGGACGAGTGGAAGGAGCTCCAGCAGGGCGTCACGGGTAGCGGCATGCTCGTCTCCGCAGCCCACCGCGACTTCACCGACGCGTTCGGTGAGGCGAGCACCGTCGCGAAACAACTCGCCGCCCATCGCGAGAGCGAGAGCCAGCTCGTCCGCGAGCTCTCCGGGACCCGCGGCACCGGCTTCGGCCTGGTCGCGTCGCCGAAAGAGGTCGTCGAGGGAACGATGAACGCCCTCGGCGCCGCAGTGGCGGTGCTCGGCGAGAAGGCTCCGGACGAGCTCGAGGCATACAGGGGTCTCGTGCTCGACGTCGCGACTGCGGTGGCGGAGGCCAAGGGCGGGGTGAAGGACGAGGAGAAGGCGGCGATCGAGAGGATTACCGCGGCGCTCGGCTAGCCCGGTCAAAGTCGACGGCGCGCTCCCCCCATGTCCTCGCAGTTAGCGCTGTGAGCTAGCTATTGCGGCCAGGCGGACTACCCTTCGAATATGGCGTCTACGAGTCGAGAGCGCGCAGAGGACGCGCGCGAGGCCAAGCTTCTCCACATTCGCGAGCAAGTTTCCTCCGGTGATCTGGTCATCCGAGGGATGACGAAAGCGGAGCGAGTGAAGTGGTCGAGACAACGAGCCAAGCTCGAGGCCGACTGGACACCCGAGGAGCGCGGGCGCCGCGACGTTGCCCTCCGGAATCGAAGTCGTCGGTCCGAACGCGCCGCTTGACGCTGCAAGTCGGTCCTTTCGCGAGCTTCTCCTGTCCCCGGCTGCCTAGTCAATGCAGTAGAAGCGCCGCTACCAGAACGGTTCGCCGATGGGCCGTGAAGGATTCGAACGAGGACCTATCGCACGTAGATCGCCGGCCGGTAGCGAGGCTCCGGGATGGGCTTTCCCGCGTCGCGCGTGGCGGCGAGCCACGCTTCCTTCGCCTTCTCCACCTCGGCGAGCGCTTCCTCGGGAGACGCGCCGAACGCCGAGCAGGCCTCGAGGTCGGGAATGTCGGCGATGTAGCCGCCGTCGTCCTCGCTGTAGAAGACGTTGATGTGGTAGTCGCTCACTCGTCGGCGTCCAGGCTGAGAGCGTACCGCCGAGCAGCCGACCAATCAGGCGCTCGGCTCGAGGCGCCGAATCGTCGGCACGCGGTCGATGCCGCGGTCAAACGAGGCGACGACGCCGACACCTGAGACCTCCGCGCACGCTGCCAGGTAAGACTCGGCGAAATGGATCCGGTACTGCTCGTAGATCTCGAACGCGCGCAGGAGCAGCGCTTCGTCGGGTACGGCCACCGCAGGGAAGCCGACGATCGCACGAACGAGCTCCGCGACCCGCTCGCGCTCCACCTCGTAGACGGACTCGAGCACGTACACGACCTCCGCGGCGACGAGGTCGACGACGATCAGGCTCTCGTTGCCGCGCAGGAACTCGGTCGCGCGCTTCGCCTGCTCCGGTGGATCACCAGTCAGGTGGCGGATGAGGACGTTGGAATCGACGAAGGCGCTCAATCGCGCACTTGCGCCGCCCACGCGCGGCGACGAATCTCGTCCCATGAGAGACCGCGCGCCTCGGCTGGTGTTGGAACGCTGCCGGCAAGCTCGAGCAGGTCCGGCGTGCGTGCGAGAATCGCCCGCTCGCCTTCGATGACGCGGAAGACGACCTGATCGCCCTCGCTCAGACTCAGCGCGTCGCGGATCGACTTCGGAATCGTGATCTGGCCCTTCGAGGAAACACGTGCCGCGATGTCCACAGTATCTCCTTACTCTGCGAGTGACGTAAGGATACCACGAGATAGCGACGGGTCACTCCCGACGATCGCCGGACTTGAGCCTCGCTGAGCGGTCGTCGCCAACCCTGAGCGGGCTTGATCCAGAGCGCCGAGTCGCGCTGGTAGCCGCTGCGCAGGAGCGCGATCCCCTGGTCGATCACGGCCAGGCAGGCGCCGCGGACGGCGTTGTGGTGGAGTGGGCCGCGGTCGATGTCGGTCCCCTCGACCCGCTTGCGCTCGACGAGCGTGTCCGCGCCGACCGCGTAATCGCCGGCGGGAAGCGACGCGATCTCGATCTCGATCTCGATCTCGATCTCGATCTCGGCGAGCGTGTCGGTGCATGATGAGCCCCGGCCGGGCGAGCCGCGGACGATCAGCGATCACGACGTCGAGCGGGTGATCGTCAAGACGCTCGAGGAGAGCCCGCGCGACGCCACCCACCGGTCGACGCGCTCGATGGCGAAGGCGACGGGGATGTCGCAGCCGGCGATCAGCCGGATCTGGCGCGCCTTCGGCCTGAAGCAGCAGGTACGGAAACGCGCAGGCCGCGCGCAGCTTCCCGAGCTGCGGCCAGAGACGGCCCTTGAGCACTGCGGCGTGAAGGTCGAGCACGCACAAGCGGCACGGCACGACCAACCTCTACGCGGCGCTGGATGTCGCCTCGGGCAACGTGATCGCCGACCTGAGCGCCGCCACCGCGCCGAGGAGTTTCGCCGCTTCCTGAATCTGATCGACAAGAGCGTGCCATCCCATCTCGCCGTGCACGTCATCGTCGACAACTCCTCCACCCACAAGGCGTCGCCCTCTTCGGTGCTGGACTCGTTCTGCAAACTGCCGCGAACCTCTCCGCGCTCGCGGGATCGCAGCAGGGGCGACATCATCGCAAACGAAGGGCGTCTTCTCTGACGTGTTGCGGGGGCATTCGCCGATGTGCGAGAACTGCATCGTCACAATCTTCTATCCCGCAGGTCCCCGTGACTGGAGGACGAATGCCAGTGAAGGAAGCACGCTCGGAAGAGACCCCGTACGGCCGGTACATCACGTCGGACGGCTGGTTCGTGCACAACCTCGCGGACGCGCTCGCGGTGCGCCAGGAGAAGGGCGGCGCGTTGTACCCGCTGGAGCCGCGGGAGTCGCCGTTCCGCGACTTCGGCGCTCACGTCCGCGTCCTCTGGCCCGGCGACCCGAACGCGCTCTACCACTCGGAGGGCGTGCAGGAAGGTTTCCTCGTGCTCTCGGGCGAGTGCACGCTCATCGTCGAAGAGGAGGACGGCCGCTGCGCCATTGGGACTACTTCCACTGCCCGGCTGACACCCGCCACATCATCGTCGGCGCCGGTGACGGGCCGTGCGCGATTCTCATGATCGGTGTGCGCCCCGAAGTCGAGACCATCCTCTATCCGGTGAGCGAGGTCGCGGCGAAGTACGGTGCGTCCGCCGCGAAGGAGACCGACCAACCGGACGAGGCGTATGCCGATTGGCCGGGCGACTACGTGCCGGTGCGTCTTCCGTGGCCGCTTGATTCCGACACGAAGCGGTGACGAGAGACCTGATGTTTCGCATCGCGTAGCCCTGCTTACTTGCCGGTGCCGCGCAACGAGGTGCTGCACCTACCCGTCGGGTTCGAGTGCTTGCAATTGCCTAGCGAGCGGTCCAACCGACCCATCCTGTTGTCCCGTGTGTTGCCCCCCAAGCCAGCCGCCGTTCGGCTCCTTCCGACAGTAAGCTCCGTTTCCAGCACGTTTTGGGGATGGGCCGTGAAGGATTCGAACCTTCGACCTTGGGATTAAGAGTCCCCTGCTCTACCAACTGAGCTAACGGCCCGGGACGCGCAAGTGTAGCCCTGGTCTCACGGCTTTAAGCCGGTGCAGCCGCGCAACGAGCGCCACGATGCGAGCTCCTGCTGACGCTCGCTCCCAGACAGCGGCCGCGGGACGCCGTCCACGATTCGCGCGGGCGCCCAGCGGTATCGGTCGATGCGGCGACCGGTCGCGGTGACTAGCAACACGCCAGTCTGGGTGGAGAGCTCGCTCGTCCCGTACCAGACGAAGTTTCCGAGGCCGTAGCCCACGAGCGCTTTCCCCATTCGCCCCGTGCCCAGGAGCCGGTGCGCGTGACCGCCGACGATGATGTCAGCCCCCGCGCCGACGAGCTGGCGAGCCAGCGTTCGCTGATCGGAGGTCGGGCACTGCTCCAGCTCGACTCCCCAGTGGAGGAAGACCACCACGGTGTCCGAGGTCCGGCGAGCGCGTCGAACCTCCTGCAGAAGCCTCGGGACTGCCTTCGCAGAGGCAAGGCCAGGCTTCCCAGGCCCGGCTGTCCAGCTTTCGATCAGGTGATCGTCGAGCACCTGGGTCGCCGCCAGGACGGCGATCCGCTGCCCTCTGACCGTCGTGCGATACGGCGCGTACGCCTGCTTGCCGTCGAGGCCGATGCCGATCACCGGAAACCGGTGCCGCTTGGCCGCTGCGAGCGAGTCGCGCAGTCCCGCTTCGCCGAAGTCCATCCCGTGGTTGTTGGCCATCGACACGACGTCCACGGCACCGCCGCGCAGCGCTTCGAAGGCGCTCGGCGGGGTCCTGAACACGAAGGTCTTCGCAGTCGCGGCCCCGCCGTTCGTCACAGCGGTCTCGAGGTTGGCCACGGCGATATCCGCCTCGCCGAGCACCGGAGCGATCGGCGCCAGCAAGCCCGAAGGATCAGCCGTCAGCCTGGACTCGAGGACACCCTCGAAGTGGACGTCCCCGCCGAAGGCCAGCACAACCGGATTTCCGCTCCCGAGCGGGCCTCGCACGACCGCGGGAGCCGCCGGCGAAGCCTCGCTTCTCCCGTTGCCGAGGACGGCGACGAGCGTGCCGAACGCCACAAAAACCGCAGCAGCGGAGAGCCAGAGTGAGCGGCGAGAGATCATCGAGAAGAAGCGCTGAAGCGGGATCGGATGTGCCGTCACGATAGCTCGCGCTTGGAGTAGGCTCGTCGCGGTGCGCAAGGGGATCGTCCAGCTCGTCGCGATCGGGATCGTGATCGGCGTGGCGCTCACGCTGGTGGCGGTCCTCTTCAAGTGGCTCCCGGAGTCTGCGTCCGAGGAGTTCGACCGCATCCAGGTGATCTACTGGTTCGTGACGATCATCTCCATCGTCATCTTCTCCCTCGTCACCGCGGTCGTGATCTTCTCGGTCTGGAAGTGGCGCGTGCCGGAGGACGACGACGCCGACGGCCCACCGATTCACGGTCACACCGGCCTCGAGATCCTCTGGACGGCGGTCCCGGCCGTGCTCGTGACCGCGATCGGGATCTTCAGCGCGATCGTCATGGCGCGAAACGGAGACGCCGGTGAGAAGCCCATGGAGATACAGGCGATCGGGCAGCAGTTCGCCTGGAAGTTCGTCTATTCCGACTTCGCCGACCTTCAGTCCGGCGAGCTCGTTCTTCCCATCGGGCAGGAGACGCGCTTCACGATGTCCTCCGTGGACGTGATCCACTCGTTCTGGGTCCCGAACTTCGGCCAGAAGATGGACGCCGTGCCTGGAATCGAGACCGAGATTCTCGTCACCCCTGACCGAATGGGCGACTTCGCCGTGGTCTGCACCGAGCTCTGCGGACTCGGTCACGCGACCATGCGCGCAAGTGCCCGTGTCGTCTCGCAGGAGGACTTCGATGCGTGGCTCGAGGAGAACCAGACGTGACCTCGACGCATCCCCCCGCAGAGCACCAGGAGCTCTATCCGGAGCGCTACCAGCCGCCCCGCAGCCCGCTCGGCCAAGCGCTCTTCGGCCCCGGCCTCGTTCGCGGCCTCTGGATGGCGCTGCTCTTCTTCGTGCTGGGAACGCTCCTCGTCGTCGGCCTGCGCTGGTGGTGGAGCTGGGAGCCGCTCTGGCTGACCGAGGTCATCCTGGCCGTGGCAGCGATGACCATGGCGCCCATCGGCTTCCTGGCGGGCATCGGCTCCTTCGACTACTGGCTCCACTACGTCGTCGGCCGACCGACGCGCCCCGAGGACCACTCGGGCCACGGCGCGCGCACCTGGAGGGACTACTTCCGGGTCAACACCGACCACAAGGTGATCGGCGTCCAGTACCTCGTGACGACGTTCTTCTTCTTCACCCTCGCCGGGCTGATGGCGATGTTCTTCCGCGCGGAGCTCGCGCAGCCGGGGCTCCAGTTCGTCGACTCGCAGACATTCAACGGCCTCGTGTCGGTGCACGCGACCCTGATGATCTTCCTCTTCATCATTCCGGCCTTCGCGGGCCTCGCGAACTTCGCCGTGCCGCTCATGCTGGGCGCTCCGGACATGGCGTTCCCGCGCCTGAACGCTCTCTCTTTCTGGCTTCTGCCGATCGCGGGAATCATGTTCGTCGCGAGCTTCCTCGCCCCCGGCGGCGCGTTCGGCGCCGGCTGGACGGGCTACGCGCCGCTCGCCGAGGGACAGCCGCTCGGCCAGACCTTCTTCAACATGGGCGTGCAGTGGGCCGGGGCTTCGTCGATCATGACGGCCCTCAACTTCCTGGTCACGATCATCACCATGCGCGCGCCGGGGATGACCTTCTGGCGCATGCCGCTACTCGTCTGGGCGAACTTCACGACCTCGCTTCTCGTCGTCATCGCGACGCCGTTCATCGCCGGCTCGCAGTTCTTCGTGATGTTCGATCGGATCATGCACACCGACTTCTTCACACCCGAAGGAGGCGGGTACGCCCTCGGCTACCAGCACATCTTCTGGTTCTACAGCCATCCGGCGGTCTACATCATGATGCTGCCCGGCTTCGGGATCGTCTCCGAGGTCATCGCCGCGATGTCCCGGAAGCCCATCTTCGGCTACCGGCTGATGGCGCTCTCGTTGCTCGGGATCCTCGTGCTCGGCTTCTCGGTGTGGGCACACCACATGTTCGTCGCGGGCATGGCGGACTGGCTGCGCGTCCCGATGATGATCACGACCCTGTTGATCGCGGTCCCGACCGGAATCAAGATCTTCTCCTGGGTGGCCACCCTCTGGCGGGGACGCATCCATCTGAACACCCCGATGCTCTTCGCGCTCGGCTTCGTGACGATGTTCGTCATCGGCGGCCTCTCGGGGATCTATCTCGGCGCAGTTCCGATCACGATCCATGCGTCGGACACCTACTTCATCGTCGCGCACATCCATTACGTGCTCTTCGGCGGCTCGGTCTTCACGATCTTCGCCGGCGTCTACTACTGGTTCCCGAAGATGACCGGGCGGATGTACAACGAGCGCCTCGGGAAGATCCACTTCTGGATGACCTTCGTCGCCTTCAACGCCACGTTCTTCCCCATGCACTACGTCGGTCTCCGGGGCATGCCGCGCCGGGTCTCCGACTACAAGGAGGCCTTCGGCGACTTGAACTTCGCGATAACCATCGCGTCCTTCCTGCTCGGGATCTCGTTCGTGGTCTTCGTCTACAACATCGTCATCAGTTGGACTCGCGGGCCGATCGCGGACGCGAATCCGTGGCGCGCTCTCACGCTCGAGTGGCAGGTGACTTCGCCTCCGCCGATCTTCAACTTCGACGAGATCCCGCAGGTCGTCGCCGGGCCGTACGAGTACGGGGTGCCCGGCGCCCGGCATGCGGTGATGAGCCCGGCCAAGGAGCCTCAGGAGGTGTCGGAAGAGGTGCATGCATGACGCCAACAACCGCTCAGATCCTCGTCGTCGCCAATGAGACGCTGGTCGGGGGTGAGCTCGTCGCCGCGGTCGAGCGGCGGGCTCGGAAGGGACCGGTACGGGTGATCGTGGTGGCGCCGGTGACGCAGCCGAGAGCGGGCTACGTCGTCTATCGCGACTCGCGACGCGCCGCGGCGGTTCGTCGGCTCGACCGGATCGTGAGCACGCTCCGCGACGCTGGCATCCCAGCGCACGGCTCGGTGTTCGACGACGAGCCAGTGACGGCGGTCAGGGATCTGCTGGCCTCCGAGGAGATCGACGAGATCATTGTCTCCACGCATCCGGAGGCGAGATCGGGCTGGCTGCGCAAGAACCTGCTCCAGGAGATACGCAAGGCCGCGGACGGCAGGCCGGTCGAGCATGTGGTCAGCGACGCCTCCGTCCAGACCAGCGCGAACGTGCTCGTCGTCGCCAACGAGACCGTCCTCGGCGAGCGGTTGCTCGAGCGAATCCGGGCACGCGCGAAGGAGGGGGACGCCAGTTTCCTGATCATCGCGCCTCAGAGCGATCCGGTGCGCTCCCAGCGCCCGAAGGCCGAGCAGCGCCTGCGAGCGGCGCTTTCCGAGCTTCGCGCGGAGGGCGTCGACGTCCACGGCCAGATCGCCCATCCGGACCCGTTCACGGCCACCATGCAGGCCATCCGCGACGAGCGGACGGACGAGATCATCGTCTCCACGTTCTCCGGCGCCCGCTCGGGCTGGCTCCGCCGCGATCTCGTCGGACGCCTCCGCTCCGAGAGCGGCCTGCCCGTCGAGCACGTCATCGTGGAGCCGGCGGCGGTTCCGGTGAGCGCATGACGAGCCACGCGGAAGCGGTGCACGACCACCACGGCCCCCCCGAGGCAAACCAGAGCTCCCGTATCGACGCGCGTCTGCTCGGGATGCTGCTCTTCATCGCCTCCGAGGCGATGCTGTTCGGCTCGTTCTTCACGGCCTACTTCTTCGTGCGCGTCGTGAACCCGGGCGCGCCTGCCGAATGGCCGCCGGAGCCGTATCACTTCCCCGTCTTCGTGGCCGGAGTGAACA
>JBPCMD010000105.1:0-17486 GCA_051002595.1 Gaiellaceae bacterium | reverse complement strand
TGGCTTGAGCGCTCGGAGGTGGAGAAACAACGGCATGCGCTGCCAGCGGCGGCTTCGGGGTCTGGAGATCGCGGACTCGGGCACGGCCGGCTCGCGCAGGCGCTCCATCAAGAGGCGGCCGCACGGGCACGACTGTAGACGTCAGCCGAGCGCAGCAAGGTACCGATCGGCAGAGCGGAGCACCTTCGCCTTCGCGTCATCGAGAACGACTCGATCCCACCACGCGCCGTAGACGCGGTCGAACTCGAGCGTCTCGAGTACGCCGCGCATCCGCTCGACCTCCCGCGCGGGCAACGGGATGAGGTTCGGGTAGCTGTACATGAAGCTGACCCAGTCGCGGTCGGAGACGACCTGGACGATGTCTCCGGAAAGGAGCGCGCCTCGGCTTTCCGCACCGGCGCTCCAGAGGCACACGGTGCCGCCCTCGTAGTGACCACCGAGGCGGATCAGCTCGAGCTCGTCTCCGACGCGCCGCCGATCGCCCGACCAGAGCTCGATCCGGTCGCTCGGCCGCATGATCCATTCCCGATCGCCCTCGTGCAAGAGAACGCGCGCGTCGAAGCGTTCGGCCCACTCGACCATCGCCGAGTAGTAGTGCGGGTGCGAGATCGCGATCGTGTGGATGCCGCCCGCCTCTTCGACTGCACTCGCCGTCTCGTCGTCGAGGAGCGTGATGCAGTCCCAGAGGAGGCCGTCGACGAGAAGAGCGCGTTGGCCGATCGCGAACGACGGCTCAGTGCCGATGCCGATGAGGTCGGATTCGAGCTCCTCGATGCGGTTCCGATGGCGTTCAGCGAGCTCGGCCATCGTCGTCCGTTGCTGACCGTCGTAGCCGACGTACTGTCGCTCGTCGAGGCAGATCGGACACTCGGCCGGCGGCTCGTCCGAAGGCGGGAACTGCGTCCCGCACGTCACGCAGATGAACGCGTTCATGGAGCCAGCCGGGCTCGAACCGGCGACCTTCGGCGTGCCACGCCGACGCTCTCCCAACTGAGCTATGGCCCCAGGAGAGGTTTCAGTTTAGCCTCGAAGGAGAAGTCTTCGGCCCAGTTGACGCCCATCCGCTGGTTGTTCAGGCTCGGCTCGAGGCGGACCTGGATTGCCGAGCGCAAAACGAAGTCTTCAACCGGGAAGAAGTAGCAGCAATCGATGTCGGCGCAATACGCAGCTATCGCGTCGATCTCCTCGCGACCGTAGTCCCGATAGACGAACCCGTCTGGACCGCGTCGGCACGATCGGCACCGGATAACCACGACGCTGCCGAACCGCGTGCCCCACCTGCACTGGACGCGCATGAGTCGCGTGCCGACATCAAAGACGAGGTCGTAGCGCCGCGGTGAAAGGGGCTTCGAAACACCGACGCCGAGTTTGATCGCACTCGCTGCGATCTCTGCCTCGGCGATCGCGCCCTTATGATCTGTTGTCAATTTCGACACCACAAGAGGTTAGCTAAGCCGACGGACGGCGCCAGCTACGCTCCTACCAACGATGAGACGAATGAGCCGACGGGAGAAGCGGCCACCGGGTTTCCGAAAGCGCATCACTCGATTCGTCCGCGAACTCTTCTCGAGTAGCCCGGACGAGCCTTGGCTCGATCCGCCGGCCGGTGGTTTGGGCGTGCGGGAGCCTCGTCGACCGCTCCACCCCACTATGTCCGGCACCGCGGTGCTCGAGGCTCCGGCGGAGGAGATGCGCGACGTGTCGGCGGTTGGCGACGACGACCGGGGTTAGCCCGCGCGTGCCTCGAAACCGAGGTCAGGCTGAAGCCTGACCCCTCAGCGAGTTGTCAGCCCGCGAGCGCCTCGACCTCGACCGACGGCACGTCGCTCCACAGGTCCTCGAGGCGGTAGAAGCCGCGCGTATCGGGCGTGAAGACGTGCAGCACGAAGTCGTTGTAGTCCCCGACGATCCAGCTCGCCTCGGGTAGCCCCGCACTCGCGCGCGGGATCAGACGATGCTCCTTCTTCAAGGTGCCTGCCACCTCGTCATAGATCGCCTTGGTCTGCCGCGCGTTACGGCCGGTGGCGATCACGAAGAAGTCCGTGAAGTCGCAGACGCCCCGCATGTCGAGGATGGTGACGTCGGTCGCCAGCTTCTCCTGGCAGAGAGCGGCGGTACGGCGTGCTTGCTCGAGTGGGCTCAGTCGGTGTGCGCCTTTCTTTCCTCGGGATCAGTCTACTAAGCCAAGCGGTACAGGCCCAGGCGCGCAATCGCCTCGGCCACCTTCGCCGGAACGAGATCGTCGACGGATTCGCCTCTCGACACGCGCTCGCGAACAAGCGACGACGAAACGGGAACAGGGTCCAGATGGAAGAACGAAATGCGGTCGGGCGCCGGGAGGCGAGCGTGCGCCTCGCGCACGCGATCGTCGGGAACGCCCGGCCGCATCGCGACGGCGAGTCGCACGAGCTCGAGCACGCGCTCGGGGCTCTTCCAATGCCGAAAGTCCGCAAGCTGGTCGGCCCCCAGGATGAAAACAGCATCGTCCGGCCGCCTCGCCTCGAGCGAATCGACGGTGCGCGCATAGGAATCCAGCTCGACATCGACGACCGGCACACCGTCGAATGCGAACCGCGCGAGCTCGAGGCGCGCCTCCGCGGAGGCGACCGTCTCCTTGTGTCCCGGATCCGCGACGACGAGGACGAGCAGCCGCTCGAGGCCGAGTTGATCGATCGCCGCACGCGCCAACGCCACGTGCCCCACGTGCGGCGGGTCGAAGGCGCCGCCGAGGATCCCCAAAGAGGCTACTGCCACTCGAGCGTCTCTCCCTCGAGCTCGACTTCGGCGCCGGGCTTGACTCCCGCGCGGCGAAGCGCGTCCTCGAGCTCGTCCGCTGGTGGCGGGGCGCCGACCACGCGATAGCCACGGTCCGTGCGGAAGATTCGAAATCGGGGACCGCGCTTCGGCTTTGGGCGGTACTCGAGGAAGTCGGGCAGCGACTCGTCGACGACCGGCGTCGTGCTCTCAGCTGAACAGAGCTCGAAGAGCGCGCGCTTCAGCTCGTCGATGCCCGCTCCCGTGGCGCAAGAGGTGGCGACGACGCGCGCGATGCGCTCGTCTCGGAGCTCGAAGGTCGGGACGCGCTCGAGGAGGTCGATCTTGTTCAGGACGACAAGTTGCGGCCGCTCGTCGAGGCCGGCACCGTAGGCGGCGAGCTCGCGGTCGACGGTGCCGAACCGCTCCTCGAGATCGCCTGCGGACGCATCGAGCACGTGGATGAGCAGTCGCGCGCGCTCGAGGTGGGCGAGAAACTCGTGTCCTAGACCGGCGCCATCCGCCGCGCCCTCGATCAGGCCAGGCACGTCTGCGATCGTCAGCTGCCTCTCGTCGGGGCCGTCCACGATGCCCAAGACGGGTTCGAGCGTGGTGAACGGATAGTCGGCGACCTTGGGCTTGGCGTTCGAGATCCTTCGCAGGAGCGACGACTTGCCGGCGTTCGGCAACCCCGCCAGCGCGGCGTCGACGAGGAGCTTCAAGCGCAAGCCGATCTCCAGCTCGACCCCGGGGAGCCCGGTCTCGGCGAAGCGCGGGGTCTGCCGAGTCGGAGTCGCGAAGCGGGCGTTGCCTCGGCCGCCCTGTCCGCCGCGAGCGACGATGAAGCGCGTGTCGGGTGTGGTGAGGTCGGCCACGAGCCCACCCTCTGGATCGAGGATCTGTGTCCCGACGGGAACGCGCACCTCCACCGTATCCCCGTCAGCCCCATGCTTTCTGCTACCCATGCCATTGCCGCCCCTGCCTCCGCGCAGAACCTTCACGCGACGGAGCGCAGAGAGGTCACGGAGCGCGGGATCGGCGAAGACGACGACGTCACCGCCACGGCCTCCGTCACCACCGTCCGGCCCGCCCCTCGGCACGTACTTCTCTCGTCGGAAGCTGAGCCCGCCGTGGCCGCCTTGCCCGGCCTCGACTTGGACGTGCGCACGGTCGTGGAACACGCGGAAAGGAAATCACGCGGGACCCCTGGCGGTGCGAGAGCCGTAATGCAGTGCATGAGGCTCGCCCGAGTCGCCCTTTGCGCGTGTGTCCTGCTCCCAGCACTCAGCTCTGCCGGCCATCCGACGGGGGGCCACCGCGCTGTGGCGGGCTACGGGATCGCCGCCGACGTTCCGGCCCGCTGGCACGCCCGCGTGCTTCGCGGGGCGCTGCACGCGGCAACCGTGCCGCTCCCCTCCGAGCGGCGCCCGATCGGCCCGACGTTGAGCCACCGACTCGGGCTCGACGACATCGGCCTGCTCCTCTTCGAGGCCGCTCCGATCGAGCGCGTGCCCTTCGATTCGAGCGTCTATCGCATGGGGCCGACGCGGCCGTTTGCCGGCCGCGATTTCCGCGCCCACGGCGCCGGTCCCGGCCGTCACAGCTTCGCCAGGCGGAACTTCAGCGTCGGCGGGGTACTTCGATCTCTTCGTGGAGTCGGGCTCGTCCCGCCCGACCTCGAACCGTCTCGCCGAGCTCAACGAGCTCGTCCGGTCGCTCGAGATCGAAGCCGGCGATTTCTATCCGGGACGCCGCGCCGGCTCGTTTTCGCCGCGCAGGCGGCTGGGTGACGACGAGCTCGGGAACCGTTGCGATCGGTCCGAGCACCTACAGCATCGCCCTGGCGTCGACGGTCCGCTACCGAAACCGCCTCAACGAGTTTCCACCGCACCGGACGCTCGAGCGACTGCCGAGCGACGGGATCATCGTCTGGATGAGCCTTACCGCCGACAACCGTCATCCGCCCACCGTGCACGATGGAGAGCGCGGTCGGCCGGTTCTGAGAGTCGGAGGCTCAGCCTGTGGATCGTTCGAGGGAGCGCAGGGCGTTCTCACCTGCAGCTTTCGCGCTTGGCGAGCTCACCAGTACCACGTCCGAGGATGGGTGGTATTCGGCCGCACGCGTCCCACCGGGGCGCAGGTTGCGCGGGCGCGAGAAGAGCTCGCGCGTTCGGAGCTTCCCGCCTGGCCGCATTGGCCGGACCCTTACTGAAGAGCGCCGCTACTCGGCGTCGGCGGTGACCGAGATGAAGCGCTTCTCGCCCGAGCGGCCGAACTCGACAGTCCCCGCCTGCAGCGCGAAGATCGTGTCGTCGCGGCCGAGGCCGGCGCCGGGGCCGGGGCGAAACTTCGTGCCGCGCTGGCGGACGATGATCATCCCGGCCTTGACCGGCTGGCCCGCGAAGACCTTGACGCCGAGGCGCTTCGACTCGGAGTCGCGCCCGTTGCGCGAGGAGCCAAGCCCTTTCTTGTGAGCCATTAGGACTCGTCCTCCTTCGCCGCGATCGCGGACTCGATGGCTGCGAGCGCGCCCTTTCGCTTGTCTTGACCCTGCTCGTACTCGAGCGCTGCCGCGAGCATCGGGGCGTTCCACTCTGGTGCAGCTGCCTTGATCTCTGCCACCGTCATGTCCTCGTAGCCCGTGGGCATGCCCTTGACGCGCTCGGCCTCCTCAGCCGGAGCTGGTTTTGCGGTCTCCGCTTTCGGCGACTCGCGCTTCGCCTTCGCCCCGATCGACTCGATCTCGATCTGCGTCAGCGACGCCCGAAAGCCGGTATGGCGGCGGTACCCCGTGCGCTTCTTGTACTTCCCGATGCGGATCTTCGGGCCCTTCACCGCGCCGAGAACCTTGGCCGTGACCTCGACGTCATTCGGCTCGAGCACCGGCGTCCCGTCTCCGCCCACGAGCAGGACGGCCGGCGCGAACGTTGCGCCGTCGTCCTCGGCGATGCGGTCGACCAGCAGCCGCTCGCCCTCGCGGACGCGGTACTGCTTCCCGGCAACCTTGATGATCGCGTAGGTCATGTCAGTCAGTGGATGGTGGCGGTGTCAGGCTGAAGCCTGATCCCAGCGTGAGCCGGAGCATGATAGCGACTAGTGGTCTAGCGACCGCGCGAGCGCGAGTCGAAGTCCTCGATCCACTCCGACATCGGCACGTACTCGGCCGGCTCCTCGATCACCGCGACCGCGACCGGCGTGTCTGCTTCGGCTGGCGTCGCGGTTTCCCCGTCACCTTCGCCGTTCGTCGCGGGCTTCTTGCGGTTGCGGCCTCCGCGCGTGCCCCTGCGTGAGCGCTTGCGCTTCGGCTGGCCGTCGGTTGCGGCATCGCCGTCTGCGCTCGGATCGACCTCGACCTGGAGCTCGGCCTCGGGTTCGGGTTCGGGTTCGGGCTCACGAGTGGGCTCGGGCGCGGGAACGTGGATCCTCGGAGCCGTCTTACCACGGGCAGGCGCCGGAACGACCGCCTCGCCCTCCGCGACCGCCGCAGCGGCCGCCGGCTTCTTGCGCCCGCGCCCTCCGCGGGTGCCGCGTCGAGTCCGCTTCTTCTTCGGCTGCTCCTCACCGTCGCCAGCGCCCGCCTCCGCGACCGCGTCGGCTTCCTCCGACTGGTCGGATACGTCACCCTCGAGCTCCGCCTCGAACTCGACGTCTGCCTCCACGTCGGACGGTGCAGCCGTGGCGACATCCTTCTCGGTCGCCTTCTTCCGGCCGGGCGCGCGCGTCGGCTTCTCCGCTTCGGCCTCGAACGTGATCGGCGTCCCGACCTCAGCCGTCTCGGCAAGCGATGCGTAGGCCACGCCGTCGAGAACGCGGCCGATCGTGACCGAGACCTTCTTGCCGACGAGCTTGGCTGCGCCGGAGACGACGATCTCCGATCCGTCCACCTTGCCGACGCCGGCCGCCGGGTCGTAAAGCCCCACCTCGACGAGCTTGAGCTCGAGCGAGGCGCCTTCCGCGAATGGCGCCGAAGGCTGAAGCGTCTCGAGCTTGCCTTGCCCCAGGACCTCGAAGTGATCGAGATGAACGTGTCCGTTCTCGGACGCCGCTGGAACGAGGAAGAAGCGCCGACGGGCCACTGCCTCGACCTCCTGCAAGCGTTGTCCGCCCGGCCCCGCGAGCAGCGCTAGGACGCGGGGATGGACACCGATCCGAAAAGCCTGCACCCGCGACCCCTTTGCGACCTCCCGGAGCTTTCGCTCGATCTCCAACGCGTGCGTGGCTTCCGAGACGACAAAGCCGTCCCCCGCGCACACCACGCACTTGGTCGTGAGGATCTCCCGTGGGCCGTCTGTGACGTTCTGGCGCGTCATCTCCACCAGTCCGAGCGGCGAGATCTCGACGACGTAGGTCTTCGTCCGATCGCGCTCCAGCTCGCCGCGAAGCGCGTCCTCGACGGTCGAGCGGTTCTTCGGGTTCGCCATGTCGATGAAGTCGATGACGATGATCCCGCCGATGTCGCGCAGCCGGAGCTGGCGCACGACTTCCTTCACGGCCTCGAGGTTGTTCTTCACGATCGTGTCCTCGAGTCGGCCTCCCGCGGACTTGCCGCGCGAGCCGACGAAACGGCCGGTGTTGACGTCGATGACGGTGAATGCTTCCGCGTAGTCGAAGACGAGATATCCGCCCGAGGGCAGGTCGACCCGACGTGCGAGCGTCGAGCGGATCTCCTGCTCGACCCCCGAGGCCTCGAAGAGCGGCGTCTTGTCGCGATAGCGGTGGACGCGCTCGATCATGTGCGGAGAGGTCTTCTTCAGATAGCTGACGATCCGGCGGTGAGTGCGATCGTCGTCGATCTGAGCCCCGACGAAGTCGCCGGCGAAGAGATCGCGGACGATGCGGAGCGGAAGCTCGGCCTCCTCGTAGACGAGCTCGGGCGCTGTGGATTCCTCTGCCTTGGCCTGAATCGTCTTCCAGAGACGCTGCAGGAAAACGAGGTCGCGCTCGATGTCCTCCGCGGATGCGCCCTCGGCGGCGGTGCGCACGATGATGCCTCCGCCCTTCGCGTCGAGCTCTCTCACGATCTCCTTGAGGCGGGTGCGCTCCTGGTCGTCGAGCCTACGGGAGACCCCCATGCCCTCGCCGTTCGGGACGTAGACGAGAAAGCGACCGGGCAAGGAGAGCTCGGTCGTCAAGCGGGCGCCCTTCGACTTCATCGGATCCTTCACCGCCTGGACCAACACCGTTTGGCCGCGCTTGATCAGATCCTGGATCTTTCGCGCTCCCTTGCGGCCTTCGAGCTCGGGGCCGACGATCTCGTCGACGTACAGGAAGCCGTTCTTCTCGAGGCCGATCTCGACAAAGGCCGCTTCCATCCCGGGCAAGACGTTGTCGACCACGCCCAGGTAGATGTTCCCGGCGATAGAGCGCCGCTCGGGACGCTCCAGGTAGACCTCAGCGATGCGGTCGTCTTCCAGCACCGCGACGCGCTGCTCGCCGACATCGACCGAGATCAAGAGCTCGCGCTTCGCCGCGGGCAGCGGCGCGCGCCTGGTCGGTGTGCGGCGTCGGGTGGCTCGCTGCGACTTTCGCTCGGCGGGAGCCCGCGCCGGCTTGCGCTCGCTCGGCTGCCGTTCCGGCTTCTCGCGCGTTGGCTCCTCGGACGGATCTTTGATCGTCGAAGCCTCCGCGGGAGCTTCGACGCTCGTCGCGCCTGGCTTCTTCCGTCCGCGCCCTCCGCGGCTTCCGCGGCGGCGCTTCTTCTTCGCGGCGCCGGTCGCCTCTTCCGACCCGGCGGCCTCCGGAGCCTGCTCCGCCTCTAGCTCAGGCGGCGCCTCTTCCTCTATGGCTGCGACTTCCTGCGCCGTAGCCGTCTGTTCTTGCTTCCCAAAGCGAAACCAACGTAGTGGCAAGGTGTGAATCTCCTCGTGTGATCGCGCGCGAGCGGGAAAACGCCGACGGCGTACCCGGGGTCGCGCTGCGGATGTGTAAAACCATGGTCATGGGACCTGTTCGGCAGTGTAGCTGTCAGTCTTGACTAGGCCGCCGCGGGGCGGAGGCGTGAGCGGCGAGCTCGGACGGCGCGGAGACGCTGGGAGAGCCGGGCCCACGCCCATGGCTCGACCTCTCCGTACCGCTTCTCCGTCTGGCCTCGCGTCGATTCGAGGTACTCGAACCACGCGTCCGCCTCCTCGAGCTGCAGGAGCTCCTCGGCCAAGTCGGTGTCCAGCGTCGTCCCATCCATAATCGGTCCGGGCGCATGCTAGGTCCCGGACCGGACGGAGCGGATACATCGTGTCGTAGGGGCGAGGGTGCCTCGCCCCCGTTCGTCGGTGGCGCTTGCAGGGCGAGGCGTGACGCCTCGCCCTGCCCTTACGACGATCCGGAGAGTCTTTCCTGGAGCCTGCGCAAGAGCTCGGCGAGCGCCAACGTTCCGCCGGCCGCGACCGCGGCGTTGACCAGCGGCACGGGTAGAAAACGGGTGGCTGAGCGGGCGGCGGCACGGAGCGCGAAGCTCGCTGCGAGCGTCGCTCCCACGACGGCCGCCGGCGGAAGCTCCTTCTGTGCCTCAGAACCTTCGGTTGCTCGCAGCGACGAGAGCATCCGGAGCTGCGTGAGAGTGATCAACGGCCGCGCGGGGCCTCGTCTTCGGGTTCCGACCGCGCCGAGTAGCGCAGCGCGCGCGACCGCGGTGGCGACGACGCCCGACTCGACGGAGCGCTCCAAGAGAGGAACTCGCGCAGCAAGCGCCTCGGGATGCGCGACCGAACGAGCGATCGCCCTCGCGATGTCCGGTACGGGGAAGCCCTCTCCCGCACGGCACTCGACGACGAAAGGTGAGAGGACGAACAACGGGCGCCAGTTGGCCTGCGGCCAGAGCTGGATGAAGACCACTGGAATTCCGACGGCGTCCGCCGCGCGGACGAGCGCATCCTCGGGAGCAGCGGGGTCGCCGGCGAGTATCCGGACGACCGCCTCGGCGCCTGCGATCCTCGGCGGGTCACGCACCACGACGGCGCCTGGCTCGGCGCCCGCACCAAGCTCGCGAGCGAGCTGCTCTGCGAGCGTCCCGCTGACCACGACTGCGCCGACCGGGTCCTGAGCCCTCTTGTCCTGCACCGTTCGCAGCGCCTCGCGGACCTCGAGCGCGACAGCGGTGAGACCGGCCCTTTTCACTGAAGCGATCTTCTGGCGGGCGCGCCGCGAGCGTGGATGCCTTGCAGGACGCCGATCATGAGCAGGTTCGCCACCATCGAGCTTCCACCGACCGTGACGAACGGAAGCGGGATGCCGGTCACGGGCGCGACGCCCATCGTCATGCCGACGTTGACGAAGACCTGGAAAACGAGGGCGAAGACAAGGCCGCCTGCGACGACCGCGCCGTAGAGATCGCCCGCGACCGTGATGACTCTGAGTCCGCGCCAGATGACCAGGAGATAGAGGAGCAGGAGGATCGACGAGCCCACGAAGCCGCGCTGCTCGGCGAGCGAGGCGAATGCGAAGTCGGTGGCGTGCTCGGGAAGGAAGTCGAGCCGCGTCTGGCTCGCCTCCGTCGTGCCGCGGCCCGTCAGGCCACCGGCGCCGACTGCGGTGACCGACTGGTTGACGTTCCACGTGAGCCCGCTCGGATCACGGTCGCGGTCGACGAGCCCGGTGAGTCGATCGGTCTGATACGGCTTCAGCACCTCGACCCCCGCTGCGGGCAGGAGCCAGAGCACGGAGAGGATCACGAGGAACGAGACGACGAGCAGCGTCAGCAGCTGTCGCCAGCGGACGCCGACGAAGAAGAGGAGCGAGAACAGCGCGGCCGAGTAGACGAGCGCGGTCCCGAGATCCGGCTGCAGGAAGACGAGCAGAATGGGGGCGGTTCCCAGCCCGACCGCGTAGAGGAGAGTCCGCCAGCGCGTCACCCTGCCCGCGCGCTCGACCAGGAAGCCCGCCAGCGCGAGCACGAAGAGCACCTTTCCGAGCTCGGAGGGTTGGAACTGGATGAAGCCGAGATCGATCCAACGCTTGGAGCCCCGGATCGTCTCGGCGACGAGGAAGACGAGGAACATCAGGGCAAGCGTCGTGCCGTACAAAGCCCGCCAGTGCCGCCGGGCAAGGTCGATCGGGACGAGGGTGGCGGCGATCAGTGCGACGAGCCCGATTCCGGCGGCGATCGCCTGGCGCACGAGGTAGTAGCTCGGCTCTCCCGGAACGTCGAAGCGGGTGATCCCGGCCACGACCCAGAGGCCATACCCGACCAGTGCGAACGCGGTTGCGAGCAGGATCCAGTCGAGCCGGAGCGCGAAGGCGAGCGGGTGGGACTCGGCGCGCGGCGCTGCGGTCCTGATCCGGGGGCGTGCGGCAGCTTCGATCATCAGTCCGTCGCCCGGAGGACGGTGGTGGGCGCCTTCTGGCCGAAGAAGCGCTCGAAGACACGGAGCGCCGCCGGCGCGGCCGCGGTCGATCCGTGCCCGCCGTTCTCGATCATCGCGCAGACGACGATCTTCGCGTCGTCGGACGGCCCCCAGCCGCACCACCACGACTGATCCTCGAGGTGGTCGCTCGGATACCCGGGGAGCGGCACGACCTTCTCCGCCGTCCCCGTCTTGCCCGAGATCGGAATCGCATAGTTGGCGAACACGCCCGAAGCGGTTCCATTCACGGAATGCGTGGCCGAATAGAGCCCGTCCCGAACGGCGGCGAGCGCCCCCGAGTCGACGCCGGCGTCCCTGCGAGGCGGCGCTGCGAAGCGACGTAGCGCGACGCGCGGCGAGCCCTTCGCGCCCGGCTGCTCGACTCCCGAGACCAGGTAGGGCGTGACGACATCGCCGCCGTTGGCGAGCATCGCGTAGAACGACGCCATCTGCAGCGGCGTCACCAGGAGGTCCTTCTGGCCGATCGAGAGCTGGATCGAGTCGCCGGGGTTCCAGACACGATCCCAGTCGCTCTCGAACGTCCTCCAGCGCCAGTCGGGTGTCGGAAGCAACCCCTCTGCCTCGCCGCCGATATCGAGCCCGGTCGCAGCCCCGAAGCCGAAGCGGCGCGCCCACTGCTGGATTCGTGTTCGCCCCTCCTTTCCACGCTGGTAGAAACGATCGCCGATCTCGTAGAAGTAGGTGTCGCAGGACTCGGCGAGCGCCTCCTGGAGCGTCATTGGACGGTTCACGTACGGGTTCCAGTTCTGGAACCGCTGCCGGTCGAGCCCGTAGTACGCCACGGGTGAGCACTGAAGCGACTCGTACGCCGAGAAGACGTGCTCCTGCATGCCCGCCAGCGCGACGACCGGCTTCCAGGTCGAGCCGGGCGGGTAGAGGCCGGCGAGGGCGCGGTTCAAGCCCGGCGAGTTCGCGCGTTGCGCCGCGTCCTCGTCCAGGAGCGGCTGCAGCTTCTTCGGATCGATTCGCCCCACGTAGACCGAGGGCTTGAACGTCGGCGCCGAGGCCATCGCGAGAACGGCGCCGTCGCGCGGATCGAGCGCGACGATCGAGCCTCCGTTCGCAGCCCAGTTGTCGGTTTCGTGCGCGAGGTCGATCCCGTAGCGGAGAGCCTCCTCGGCCGCGCGTTGCAGGCGGATGTCGAGCGTGAGCGTGAGCGCGTTGCCCGAGCGAGGCTCCCGACGCAGCTCGAGGTCGCTCACCTGGTTTCCGAGCGAGTCGACGCGGATCTGCGCACGGCCGTCGTCGCCGCGGAGGTACGTGTCGAACGCCGCCTCGATCCCGGCCTTGCCGATGTGGTCTCCCGCGCGGTAGCCCTCGCGCCGAAGCAGCTTTAGCTCCTCCGGCGAGATCTCCGCGACGTGGCCGAGGATATGAGCGGCGAGGGTGTTGTACTCGTAGTTGCGGAGGTAGATCCCGGCGATCTCGACGCCCGGGAACTCGGCCTGGTGCTCGTAGAGGTAGTTGACCTGCTCCTCTCCGACGGATGTCTTCACGGTGATCGGGGTCAGCGGATCTTCGCGGCCCTCCTCCACCTCGCGAGCGAGCGCCTTCGCGGGCACCTCGAGAACCTGCGCGAGCCGCTGCACGAGCTCGCGCCTGCCCTCCCGGGGCATGTCTCCGATCCAGAGGCGCACGGCCGTACCGGCGACGTTGGAGACGATGACGCGGCCGTGACGGTCGACGATCGGCCCGCGAGGCGCCTCCACCCGCACGAGGCGGAGCTGGTTGTTCTGCGCCGCGTTAAGGTACTCATCGCCGGAGAGCACTTGGAGGGACCAGAGCCGCAGGAAGAGGACGGCGAATACGAGCAGCGCGACGCCGCCGAGTATGCCCACCCGGAGCGCCAGCGCCGGCGCTAGTCGGTATGGCTCGCGCACCCGCGGGTCGGGCGGGAGAAAACGCTCGGAAGGTGAGCGCCGCTCCTTGTAGCCGCCGTCAGACAAGAGCCTCTACCCCCGGCGACCGGTCGAGCCGCTCGGGCTCGCGGACGCTCGCTCGAACGAGCGCGTACACGGGCAGCGCGAGCAGGAGGTTCAGGAGCAGAGTCGGCGCGAGCGCCGTGAGCAGCGCGTGCCGCGCGACGACTTCAACGCCCAGCAGGTAGTGCAGCACGAACCCGAAGACGCCGGCCAGCACGGTGATCACCCCGACGGCGAGGACCGGAGCGAGACGGCGTCCGCGTCCTGTGGTCTCCATGTAACGGCCGGCCCAGAATCCGGCAAGAGTGAGGACGAGCGAGGTGACCCCGAGCGTGCCCAGCGTGAGGAGATCGACGACGAGACCACCGGCGAACCCGAGTACGGCGCCCGCGATCGACCCGCGGAGCAGACCGAGCGCGATCACGACGACGAGCAAGAGATCAGGCGCTCCGCCGCCGATGACGAGCGACGAGACGATCACCGCTTGCAGCATGGCCGCGACGAAGACGACGACCGAGACGCGGAGGATTGCTACCCCGGTCACGGGCGCCGGCGCTCCGTCGGCACCAGCACGAGGATGGCATCGAGCGAGCCGAAGTCGACGTACGGGTCGACCTGCACCTGCTGGAAGAGGTCCGTGTCCGTCTGCCCGACGCTCGAGACATCGCCGATGGGGATCCCCTTCGGGTACAGCGAGCTGAGACCACTCGCTCTCCACCCTGCCGTCACGACGTCGTCGCCGCGCTTGATCACATCCTGCTTGCGGACGCGATCGAGAACCAGCGTCTCGCGCGTCCCCCGCGCGTGGCGCACGATGCCCTCCGCGCGAGTGCGCAGGTCGATCGCGGACACCGCGGCCCCCTGATCGGTCAGGAGCTGAATCCGAGCGGTGCGCGACGCGACGCGCGTCACCCTGCCGACGAGGCCGTCCGCGTTGACCACTGGATCGTCGACGCGAATGCCGTTCCGCGAGCCGGCGGCGATGACGATCGCCTGGGTGAAGGCGCCGGCAGGGCGGCTGATCACCTCTGCGGACACCGGCTGGAAGTCGTCGGGGAAGCGTGGCCCGTCGATGTAGTCCTGCAGCCCGCGCAGATACTCGTTCTCCTGGAGCGCGAACTCGCTCTGGAAGGCACGTTGACGGAGCTCCCGGTTCTCCGCGCGCAGGCGGTCGGCCTCGGATCGTGCCGTCAGAAGGCTGTCAGCCCACTCGTACGTGTCGCGGAACGGCTGCGCGAGACGCTCGAATCCGACCGCGAATGGCTTGAGAACGGTAGCGCCGGCCGACTGGACGCCGCTGAGCTGCCCGTCCTCTCCGGAGCGGAAGGACAGGGTGATGAGGACGAGGGAGAGCAGCACGAGACAGCCCACCGCGAGGCGCCGGCGAACCGGGCCTGCTCCGCGCGAGCTGAGCGTTGTCGTCGGAGTGCGCCGGACTGTCACGCCCAGCGCCGCCGGTCGGGCGCTGCGTCCCCTTGGCACAGCGGCCCAGTCTAGCTGGATGCCGGGTCGTGAATTGACGCGCTGACGGGGCGGTCACGACCAAGCCCGGACGACGCACTCACTCGTCGTCAAAGGTGGTACGCCTGGGGCTGCGAGTGAGGGTGGTGATCCGGCGCTGTGTCGTGGTCGTCATCCGGCCCGCCGTGATTTTCTCGACCGGGCATCCAGGCCGTGAGCCAGATCAGTCCTCGCCGACATCTCCGGGCCTGTGGGACCTTTGTCACGAAGTTGTCACACGTGCACCCGTCGCAATCGGACATGCCCGGGGTCAGACCCTGGCATTCGTCAACCGTCGAGCTGGAGCCGAATCGGAGCCGACGATCGACGTATTCGGACCTGTCTCCGCGACGATCCGAATGTGGCGTTCGCGCGCGACCCGCGAGTTAGCGGAGCATGCCGTTTCGGCGGGCGCGGCTCCGGTTCGAGCGGTGGATGACGTCGAACTCCTCGAGGCTGCGCCCGGAGCCGACCGCGACGCAGGTGAGCGGGCTCTCCGCGAGGTGCACGGGCATCTGCGTCTCGTGCCGCACTCGCTCGTCGAGCCCTTGCAAGAGCGCTCCGCCGCCGGCGAGGACGATGCCGCGATCCATGATGTCCGCGGCGAGCTCCGGCGGAGTCTTGTCGAGCGTCGATTTCAGCGCGTCGATGATCTGCGACACGGGCTCCTCGAGGGCCCGGCGGATCTCCTCCGAGGAGATGATCACGGTCTTGGGAAGGCCGGTCAGCATGTCGCGGCCACGCACCTCGGCCTGCAGCTCCTCTTTGAGCCGATGCGCGGAGCCGATCTCGAGCTTGATCTCCTCGGCGGTCTGCGTGCCCACGAGCAGCTTGTACTCCTTCTTGATGTGATTGACGATCGCCTCGTCCATCTCGTCGCCGCCCACCCGCATGCTCTGCGAGACGACGATGCCGCCGAGCGAGATGATCGCCACCTCGGTGGTTCCTCCGCCGATGTCCACGATCATGTTCCCGGTCGGCTCCGCGACGGGCAGGCCCGCGCCGATCGCCGCGGCCATCGGCTCCTCGATCAGATAGGCCTGGCGAGCGCCTGCGGAAAGCGTCGCCTCCTCCACGGCCCGCTTCTCGACCCCGGTCACGCCCGAGGGGACGCACACGACGACGCGAGGGTGCGCGAAGCGATGTTGATGCACTTTCTGGATGAAGTGCCGCAGCATCTGCTCGGTCACGTCGAAGTCGGCGATGACGCCGTCCTTCAGGGGCCGGATCGCCGAGATCGTCCCGGGTGTCCTGCCGAGCATTCGCTTTGCCTCGACACCGACCGCGTGCACCTCGCCGCTGCGCTGGTCGATCGCGACGACCGACGGCTCCGAGAGCACGATTCCACGCCCGCGCACGTATACGAGGGTGTTCGCGGTACCGAGGTCGACGGCCATGTCGCGGCCGCCGAACCCGGTCAAGGACTTGAACCAGGCCATGGGAGGCCCGAGTGTACCTATGGCATTTCCAGCAGATTCGGAGCGTGCAGCTCGAGCAGCGACACGAGGAGCGCCCCCGGGAGCCCCACGACGTTCAGGTAGTCGCCCTCGATCCGCTCGACCAGCCGTCCGCCGACGCCCTGGATCGCGTACCCGCCGGCGCGGCCCTCCCACTCCCCGCTCTCGAGGTACAACGCGATGAGCTGATCGGCGAGCGATCGGAAAGTGACTCTCGTCACCTCATGCACGACGACGTCGATGTTCGGGCCGAGGAGACAGAGGCCGGAGACGACCGAGTGCGTTTGACCCGACAGGTCGTGCAGCATCCGCCTCGCGTCCTCGACGTCATCGGGCTTTCCGTAGACCCGCCCGTCGTAAGCGACTGTGGTATCGACGCCGAGGGTCACCTGGTCGCCCTGATGGACCGAGCGCGCCTTTCCTTGGGCATGCGCGCGCACGAGCTCATCCGGATCGAGACCGGGCGGATCGCGCTCGACGTAGGTCGGAGCGACGACGTCGAACGGGATCCGCAGCTGCTCGAGAATCGCGCGCCGCTGCGGGCTGGTCGAGGCGAGGATCAGCCGGCTTTCCGCGCGGCCCATATCTCCTCGCCGGGCCAGTTCTTGCTCCAATCCGGATCCCAATCCGAGTAGTACGCATGTCGGGTCGCGTCGGGAGGCGCTTGGAGCTCGATCAGCCTCTCGATCTGAAATCCGGCTCCGACCAGCACAGCGATCCAGTCTCCGTGCGTGAGCTGGAACTCGATGCCGTCGCCAGGCGTCCACTGGAATCGATGCATCCCGAAGTACGGTCGCTGAAGCTCGGTCGTCGCATCGCCGACGTCAGGCCAGCAGAGGAACGCGAGCGGTGTGGAATGCAAGAAGACGAGGCGGCCGCCCGGCCGCAAGAGCCGCGCCACCTCCGGGATCCAGCGGTACGGGTCGCACCAAGCGCTCGCGCCGTGCTCCGAGATCGCCAGGTCGAACGACGCGTGGGGGAGCGGCACGCTCTCTGCGCCTGCCTCGATGAGCGGGAACTCGATGCCGGTCTCACTCATGCACGCTCGAGCGGTCTCGAGCTGCGCCGGGGTGACGTCGACCCCGACTGGCCGAGCGCCGAGCTTCGCGAGCCAGGCGGAGAAGTACGCGGTACCGCACCCGAGCTCGACGACATCGAGACCTTCCACATCGCCGAGCACTCCGAGATCGGCCTCCGGCACACCGAACACGCCCCACGTGATCTCGTCCTTCAACCACCCCCGGATCGCGCTCTCGCCTGTGTACTCCTCATTCGACCGCGTCCAGCGCTCGCGGTTGATTGCAAGGTAATCGGGCTCAGACAAGACCGTCTGGGAAGAACAGCGCGAGCTCGCGCTTTGCGCTCGCCTTCGAGTCCGAGCCGTGGACGATGTTCTCCGAGAGCTCCAGCGCGAAGTCGCCGCGGATCGTCCCGGGGGCGGAGTCGAGCGGATTGGTCGCCCCCATCATCGTCCGCACGACCGAGATCGCCGA
>JBPCMD010000104.1:0-3689 GCA_051002595.1 Gaiellaceae bacterium | reverse complement strand
GCCCGCACTTCGCGCGGCTGCGAACGCTTCGCATACCGTCGTCCTCAGTCGGGCCAATGTTCTCGAACATTGGCCCTCCCTGCGTCCTAGGCCTGCTCGGTTCTCGCCGGCGAAGCACGACCGTATTCACGGCGGGAAGCACTTAGATAGACAGCGCTTCGGCCGCGCGCACGATGTTGACGTCGCCGCTGACGGTCTTGACATGAAGCGGGACGACGGCGCCGGGCACTTGCTCGCCGGACTCGGCTGAAGGAGTCTGATCGGCAAGGCCCAGCTCCGAGTCGAGGTCGCCGGAGACCGAGACGGCGTCGATCCAGACGCGAGTGCCCCGAGCCACGCCGATGCGAACGTCGCCGGAAACGGTCTGCAGCTGGAGATCACCGGCCTCGATCGCGCCGATCTTCACGTCACCGGACACCGTTCGAGCGTTCAGAGGGGCGAGGACGCGACGGACTTCGACGTCGCCGGACACCGAGACGACTGTGCCGTCCGCCTGGATCGCTCCGACCGAGATGTCGCCGCTGGCGGTCTTGAGCTGGAGGCTCTTCCTGACGTCCTCGAGACTGAGGTCACCAGATGCGCTCTTGGCCTTGACCTCGCCGAGCTCCCCTTGGACCTCGAGGTCGGTCGACCCGCCGGCGAGGTCGAGGTCGGCCCCTGGTGGACACGTGATGTTCACCTCGAAGTCGCCGCCCCAGCTGATCTGGATCGGGCCCCAGCGGAACTTGTCCTTTTGCTCGATCGTGATGACGTGCCCGCCTGGCCGCTCGTCGGCGCGAATGACGATGTCCTCGAGCGAGTCAGGGCCGCGGCGGCCCTTCGCGATGAGCTCGACAGCGGTGCGCGGCTCGTCGGCCGTCGTGACTCTGACGCGTCCACTCGGGAGTCGGATCTCGAGCGCGACGCTTCCGGGGGTGTCGAATTCCGGCATCGTCAGCGCCTAGCCCTGCGTCGCCGCGGTGTTGGGCGTTCGCCGGAGGCGGTCGCCGGTGGTGCGCTTTCGCGTCTTGCGAACGCGGTCGCCGGAGTCGAGAAGCGTGGCGTAGTCGAATGGGAGCGGAGCGAGAAACATGGTCTTCCCCTTTCAGCCCTGGGCGTAGCCCTGGATGCGGTTTCTGCCGCGTCGATGGTGTGAGCGCGAGTCGAGCAGGCGCGCGATCGCGCGGACGAGCCAAGCGTTGGTAGAGACGCCTTCCTGGGCGGCGGCCTCCTCGATGCCGTTCTTCAGCGATTCGGGGAGCCGCAGAGAGATGCGGCCGGTGAGCTCTTCCCCGGAGGCAGCGTGAATCGCGTCCGAGGATTCGTCGATGACGACCACGAGCTCAGGCTCGCGGCCGGCGAGCCGAACCTCGACGCGTCCGGAGCCGAGTTGTCCCCCGATCTCGAGCGCTGCCTCGCCGATGAGGTCGAGAAGTCGCAGGTGGAGCGTCGAGCCGAGCGCCTCGGTCAGTCTCTGCGCAGCTCGCGCCGTCGCCTCGTCTCCGAGACCAGCGGTGGCGGCGAGGTCTTGCTGGATCGACTGAATGTGGCTATCGAGCTGCATGATGACAGCACTATGACATCACTATCGCTGTCTGTCAAGTGCTAATCCGCATCGCTCCGACACCGCGCGCAAATCTTTCCACGGGTCGCCGTCCAGAGCCCTGGCCGGGCGCGCCGGTCCCGTCTAGGCCAGCTGCCAGACGTCGCCGCGGATGATCGGCGTCTCCGCCCCGCCCGCGTCCAGCCCGACGACCTCGACGTCCGGCCCGCCGACCATGAAATCCGTGTGGACGCCCGAGACGTTGATACCGCGATCGAGGAGCTCCTCGGGAGAGAGCTCGGATGCCCCAGTGAGCGCCTTCGGGAAGCCGCTGCCGAACGCGATGTGGCAGGTCGCGTTCTCGTCGAACAGGGTGTCGTGGAAGATGAGCCCCGTCTTCTTCACGGCCGAGGACCCGTCGACGAGCGCGACCTCGCCGAGGAACGGCGCCTGCTCGTCGACCGAGAGCTGGTGACGAATGATCTCGGCGCCCGCAGATGCCTTGACGTCGACGATCTTTCCACCCTCGAAACGCACTTCGAGATCGTCGACGCGGCTGCCGGCGGCGAGAAGCGGCGCGGTCGAGCGAACGACCCCCTCGGCGCGGCGCCAGTCCGGGCTCGTGAACACCTCCTCCGTGGGCATGTTCGGAATGTGCTCGATGCCTTCCTCGGTCTGCATCCGGGCACAGGTCCAATGCGCCTCCGAAACAAGGCCGACTGTGAGATCCGTTCCCGGCCCGGTGAAACGGACGGCGTCGAATGAGCTGCGGTTCAGACCATCGGCCCTCGCTTGGAGTCGTGAGACGTGCTCGTTCCACGCCGCCACAGGATCGCTCTCATCGAGACGCGTCGCCGTCGCGACCGCCGCCCAGAGCCGCTCGACATCGGGCTCGCCGAAGATCTGCTTCGCCCAGCCCGCGTTCGGGGCGGCGACCACGGTCCAGTTGATCCGTCGGGCGGTGATGAGCTCGAGAGAAGCCGCCCTGAGCTCCTTGGGCTCGGAGCGTCCGACAAGCGCGGAATCGAGATCCCCGAGGAGATCCGGGTCGGGATTCCCCGTGAGCGAGATGAGAGCAGGCCGTTCGTCGAATGCGCGCCGGTACAGGTCGAGGAGGTGGGGCGCGGACCAGCCCACCTCCCCGTCCGGGCCCAGCTCGATCGCCGCGCGACGGAGGTGAAGATCGCCGTAGAGCACGATCACATGCTTGGCTCCCGCGCGATAGGACTCCCGCGCGATCGCGCGTGCTATCTCCGCGTGCTCGACGAAGCCGGTGACGATGACGTCCTGGCCGTCCTGGACGTTGGCTCCGACGCGAGCCGCCAGCTCCGCGTAGCGCCGCAGACGCTCTTCCGGGTTCAAGGAATGTCTTAGTGCTTAGTCGCCCCAGTCGAAGTCGCGCGGACGCCCAGTCCACAGCGTCTCGTCCAGTGCCGCGCCCTCGACGCTTTCAACGGTCTCCTCACCCGGCCAGGGAAGGCGCTCCGAGCTCATCTGGGCGGCCGGCTCCCCGTCCATCGTCTCTTCGATCCGCGCCTGCTCCTCACTCTTGAAGAGCGGGTGGTTCTCGAGCGGATCGCCGTTCAGGTACGAGTCGAGCGGCATATCCCCGGCAAGACCGGAGTTGCGTTGCTTGAGATCGAGATGCTCCCGGATCGCCTCGGCAAAGAGGGAGTCTCTCTCGACTGCTGGTGCTTCGAGATCGGTCATGAGCTTTGTCCGAAGCGTCGAGTCTAGCGGAAGGCTCTGCGTCGAAAGCTTCGAGAAACGGTGTTGGGGGTAAGCTGTCCTCGTGCCGCTCGTCCGACTCTTCACGTTCGTGATGCTCCTCTATCGCATGTATCGCCGCCTGCCGAAGTCGCAGCGGCGACAGCTGGTCGATGCCGTCGGACGATATGGGCCGCGCGTCGCCGAAAGGGCCGCGCGCCGCGTCCGACCACGCCGCCCCTAGATGCTTGATCGGGAATTGACGCGCAGCCGGGGGCGGTCACGACCAAGCCGGGCGGCGCACTCACTCGCCGTGCAGGCTGGTAAGCCTGCACGGCGAGGGAGGGTGGCGATCCGGCGCCGTGTCGTGGCTGTCATCCGGTCCGCCGTGAATTTCCGATCAAGCATCTAGTGCTTAGCTAGAGCCGCCGTTCTTGTCGCGCTCGCGCAGAAAGCGGGC
>JBPCMD010000103.1:0-48310 GCA_051002595.1 Gaiellaceae bacterium | reverse complement strand
TATGTGGCTCTACCGGGCCACTCCCGGCAACCCACGACAGATGCGTAGGCGCCGGCCACTCTCTGCCAGCGACCGGACGCCGCGGCCCTCGGGGCTACGGCTCCATCCTGTCTAAAGGCGTCCGCGGCGCCCGTTGCTCTCATTCAAGGAGACAGCGGCTCGCTCGACTACCGTCCCGCGCGTGAACACGCGCTTGGTGTCAAGGGCACGATCGCACCCGTCCGCAGTCGTCACAGCGGCGCTCGTGCTTCTCTGGTCCGGAGTTGGAGCGGTGCTCGCGATCTGGTACTCGGGCCGGATACAGGACTGGTCGGTGATGACCGACGAGCTTCTGTACGCGAAGCTCGCGACCGCGATCGCCACCTCGGGCTCGCCGCTTCCCGAGGTGCACGGAACGTCGATCGCCGTCTACAACCAGCTCTACCCGCTGCTCATCGCGCCGCTCTACGGAGCGCTCACGCCGCCGCAGGCCTTCCGGGCCGCCCATGTGCTGAACGCGTTCGTGATGACGAGCGCGGTCTTTCCCGTGTATCTGCTCGGCCGACAGGTGCTTCCCCGGGCCTGGGCGTTCGCGGTCGCGGGCATCTCGGTCCTGATCCCGTGGATGGTGCTCACCGGCTTCCTCATGACCGAGGCAGCCGCCTATCCCGCGTTCGTGTGGGCGCTGCTCGGGCTCCAGCTGGCCATCGCCGCTCCGAGCCCGCGACGCGACGTCCTCGCCGTGGGCGCTCTGGGTCTCGCGATCCTCGCGCGAACGCAGTTCGCGGTGCTCGCGCTCGTCCTGCCCCTGGCCATCCTCGGACATGAGGTCGGGGTGCGGCGGAGCCTGCGCGCGGGGATAGTGCAGGCGGTACGCGGCCACCGCGTTCTCGCCGCGGTCTACGCGGTAGGCATCATGCTGGCGGCCATCCTCGCGGCGGTCGGCTCGTTCGGCAGCTTGCTCGGTGTGTACGCGGTCACGGTCGAGGAATCCGTCCTGCCCTCCGGCGTGTGGGCAGCCGCGGCCCGGCATCTCGACGCCGTCGCCATCGGCTGCGGGCTTGTCCCCCTGATTCTCGGGGGTGGCTGGATGCTCTCGACGGTCGCTCGCTCGCGCAGCCGGGCCGAGCACGCGCTCGCGACCCTCTCGCTGGTCACGGTCACGCTTCTCACCTTCGAGGCCGCCTCGTTCAGCGTCCGCTTCGGCGACTCGGTCGTGCGCGACCGCTACCTCTTCTACGTCGTTCCGCTCCTTCTGATCGGATCCGCGGCCGCTCCACGCAGCGGACACCGTTGGCACGTCGCGTCGGGGGCGGGAGCTGTGACAACTCTCTTTGCGCTGACCGCCGCGCAGCTGCCGTTCACCGTCTATCCGGGCGTGTGGATCGACTCGCCCGCGAGCGTGCTCAACGAGCTCCTGATCGAGCAATCGGGGGCGCTCGGCACGGGAACGTTCGTCGCGCTACTCGGCCTCTTCACCGGCGTGGTGCTCGTTCTGGCGCTCGTGCTCTCGCCCCGGATCCCCTTCGCGATCCTCTCGCTCGTCACGGTGCTGGCCTTCTCCATCCTGACGCTGCGAAGCGAGGTCGACCGGGTCGTCGAAGGAACCGGACTCAGCGGCCGCCCGCTCGCGGGAGCGCCCGGGCTCGTTCTGGACTGGGTGGACACCGTGGTGCCGGAGGGAGAGCGGGCTGCGCTCGTCGCGTTTCCTGTCTCGACCGCCTGGGACACGACGGCGATTCGCTGGTGGGACGTGCAGTTCTGGAATCGGAGCGTCACCCATGCCTACGTCGCGACGGACGAGAACTTCCGGTACACCCCGTTCCCGTATCGCGCGCTCGAGATCGACTGGTCGAGTGGTGAGACCGAGGACACCGACGATGCCCCGCCGTACGTCGTCGCCGCGCCCGGCGACTCGCGATTCCTGCTCGCCGGCCGCGAGCAGGCCGCGAACCTCGGCTTCGTCCTTCGCCAGGTGGAACGCCCGTACCGCGCCCTGTGGATGAGCGACGGCCTGCAGACGGACGGCTGGACGACACCCGGCCGCGCGGCGACGATCCGGGCGTACGCCGAGCCCGGGGTCGGCTCCTCGCTCATTCGAGTCCGGATAACCCTGCGCGCGCCGGATGTCGCGCCCGCGAGCTACCAGCTCACCGGAGCGGGCCGGACTCGCGCCGGCGCCCTCGCCCCGGCCGAGCAGCGACTGGAGACCGTGCGTGTGTGCCTCTCTGCCGGCTCCGTCGCCGATATCAGGCTCATGAGCACGAGTAACGCCCAGATCGCCGATGTGCAGGTCGGTCCTGGAGTAGACGGCACTCGGGCGGTCGGCGTAGGCGTCGGCCCGATCTCGATTCGGTCCTTCGGCGGGTGCTAGCGTGGGGCGCCGTGGAGCGCTGGCATCTTCCGTCGATCGATGTGAGTGGAAAACGCGAGCCGCGGGTGCTCTTCTCGCGCCCGGAATGTCGCGCGGTGCTGCTCGATCTCCAGGAGGGCGAGGAGATGGGAGACCACCGGGTTCATGAGCGGACGATCGTCGAGGTCGTCTCCGGGCGGCTCGAGGTCACCGTCGACGGCGACTCCGTCGAATGCGACTCCGGGACGTTGCTCGCGTTCGAGCCCGGAGAGACTCGCCGCGTACTCGCGCTGACACCCGCGCGCATCGTGCTTCTGCTCACGCCCTGGCCCGGCGACGGCCACTTCCGCGCAGGAGAGAGCACCGACTCGGAGCGGATGCCCGCCAACGCCATCGCCCAACCCCTCCGCTAGCGAGTCGATCAAGTGGACGAGCGGCTGGAGCGAAACAAGGACAACGCCAAGGCGTTCTACGACCTGATGTTCAACCAGTCCCGCCCGGCCGAGGCGATCGAGCGCTATGTGGGAGACACGTACATCCAGCACAACCCCGACGTCGCCGACGGCAAGGAGGCGTTCATCGCGTACTTCGAGCGCATGGCGCACGAGTATCCGGGCAAGCAGGTCGAGTTCAAGCGCGCGCTCGCAGAGGACGATCTCGTCGTCCTCCATTGCCACCAGACCTGGCCTGGTGAGTACGAGTACGCGGGGATCGACATCTTCCGCTTCGACGAGAACGGCAAGATCGTCGAGCACTGGGACGTCCTGCAGGTCGTCCCCGAAAAACCCGAGAACGACAACACGATGTTCTGACCTCGAAGGGAGCGGCGATGGCCGACTACACGATCAAGCGCCTGGAAGAGGTCGACGACGTTCTCGGCGACTACCCCGGCGAGATGCGGATGATGGCGGCCGCGCTCGACGCCGAGCAGGTCGCGTTCACCTTTCGGCGCATGCCCCAGCACACGGGCGGAAAGGGCTCGTACGGCCACCGGCACAAGACGCAGGAGGAGATCTACTTCGTGGCGTCGGGCAAGCTCCAGTTCAAGCTCGCCGACGACGTGTTCGATCTGGAGCAGGGAACGGTCGTCCGGGTGTCGCCCGAGACCTGGCGCTCGGTCTGGAACGAGGAGCCCGATGACGCTGAGCTGATCATCGTCTCCAAACGAGTCGAGGGTGGGTCTGCCGAGGACGCCGAGTACCTCGAGAACTTCTGGCCCGCGTAAAGGGCAAGGTGTGACCTGGTTCGAGGGCCGGGCATACCCGGCCCCTACCTCCAGGGACGAGGTCGGAGGCCCTAGCCGCGAGGCCAGGACAGCACCTCGACCACCGGCCTCTGCCACTGCTCGTGGAACGCGGGGCCAGCCGGGCCGGCCCCGGCGACGATCGGCTCGTTGCCGGGGAAGTGCACGTAGCCGTCCTCGCCCCAGCTGCCCGCGAACGCCATCCAGCTGGGCGTCGTGGCCGTCACCGGCACAAGTCGGGGGCGGACGATGCGACCGTTCCCCGCATAGTCGACCGGTCGGGCGCCGTAGGCCTCGATCACCGAGATCAGCGCCGGCTCCACGAAGCGAGGGTCGAGGCGGTGCGCGCCCGGCGCGAAGAAGTTCGCGTGTGAGCCGAGCCCAACGTAGACGAGCGGCCGCAGCCCGCGTCGCTTCACCTTTGACCACATGCGCTGCGCGCCTGCGCTGTGCCGCGAGAGGCCCAGGACGAGAGCCTTTCCCTGAAGGTCGAGGATGACGGAGACCGCCTCCCAGTCCCCTTCGTGCACTTGCCAGAGATCGCCGGGTGGGACGGTCGGGCTGTACGCGTTGTACGGGTACCAGATCCAGTACTGGAGATCGATGCGGTTCTTCACGCGGAACGCCGCGCCGTACACGACCGGCGGGGCGGGATGCGCGGCCTGAGCCGTGACGTAGCACGAGGTGGCGGCGATGCCGTCTCGCGCCCGGCAGAACCTCTGATCGAGACGGAGGTCTGCTCCCCCGGACGGGAGCGGCTCGGCGATCGTCGACCAGCCCGAGCCCGTCCTGCGCTGAAGATCGGAGTCGGCCAAATAACCCTCGACGGGAATCGGCCGAAGCTGCTCCGCAGGATGCAGCACGAGAATCGGAACGTGGCGTGCGAGAAGCGCGGCCACGGACGGAGACGGGGCTCCGGTGGCTCCCGAGGGGACGAGTGCGCCGACGGCCACGAGCAGGACCGCCGCGCCCGTCCCAGCTCGATGCAGACTCAGGAAGCCGTACGTGGCAGCTCGCCGTCAGGCGTCAGCTCGTCGACGACCTCGGGCACGGCCTGGGCAATCTCGTCTGCAGCCTGGCTCGTGGTGATGCCGAGCTTTGCGGCGATCCCGGACACCACGTCGTTTCCGAGCGCCTTCTCGATCTGGTCTCCGACGACCGGCAGGTTCTCGCCCTTCGAGATCCAGCTCGACACCTGCTCGTCGAGCCCGCTCTCGCGAAACTTCTGGGTGATGCCGGAAAGGTCTCGGTCGCGGATCAGCTGCTTCACCTCGTCGATCGCACTCATGCTCGTCTCCTTCCGAACGGCAACGGACGCCGGACGATATCTACGGGCGAGCCCAGGCAGCGAGCGCCTCGATCAATGCTCGAAGTCGCACGCCGTCGGTCGTCAACACGTACTCGACCCGAGGCGGCCTGGCATCCGTCACCTCGCGTCGTAGCACTCCCCCCCGCTCGAGCTCCACGAGGCGTTGCGTCAGGGTCCCCGGCGGGATCTCCCCGAGCGCCTGCCGGAACTCCCCGAAGCGGGTGCAGCCCTGATGGGAGGCGTAGAGGATCGAGACCGCGTAGCGACGCTCGAGGAGGTCCGCCACGCGGCGGACCTCCTCGGGAACGGGAGCTTGAGCTTTACAACGCCACATTCGACTCGACCGACGCCTCCTCCAGCGCGAGCGAGAGCACCTCGCCGATCGACATCACGGGATGGAACGTGACGTCCTCCCTGACGTTCTCCGGAATCTCCTCGAGATCGCCGCGGTTCCGCTCGGGGATGACGATGTCGGTGAGCCCGGCCGCGTGCGCGGCGAGGACTTTCTGCTTGAGCCCGCCGATCGGCAGGACACGGCCCTGGAGCGTGATCTCGCCCGTCATCCCGACCGTGTGCTTCACCGGCCGGCCGGTGAGGAGCGAGGCGATCGCCGTCGCCATCGTGATTCCCGCGCTCGGCCCGTCCTTCGGGATCGCGCCGGCGGGAACGTGCACATGGAACGCGCGGTTCTCGAACGCCTCCTCGTCGATGCCGAGCCGCGTGGCGAGCGCACGGACCGTCGAGATGGCGATCTGCGCGGACTCCTTCATGACCTCGCCCAGCTGGCCGGTGAGGAGGAGCTTGTCGCCGTTTCTGTGCGACGTCGCCTCGATGAAGAGGACGTCTCCTCCCGTTGCGGTCGCCGCCAGTCCCGTGGCGACTCCCGGCACTGCCGTTCGCTCCGCCACCTCACGGTAGAACTTCTGCCGCCCGAGCGCCTCACGGACTGCGTCCGCATCGATCTCGACCGGAGGCGCCACCGTCTCGGATGCGATCGTGGTCGCGGTCTTTCTGAGCACCGTGCCGAGCTCGCGCTCGAGCTGGCGCACCCCCGCCTCACGCGTGTACTCGCTGACGATGAACCCGAGCGCCTCGTCCGGGATCGACACCTCGTCCTCGCGCAGGCCGTTTCGCTCCCGCTGCCTCGGCCAGAGGTAATCGCGGGCGATGGCGACCTTCTCGTCGGTCGTGTAGCCGTCGAAGCGGATGACCTCCATCCGGTCAAGGAGCGGACCCGGGATCGTCTCGGCCATGTTCCCCGTGGCGATGAACAGGACCTCGGAGAGATCGAGCTCCACGTCCAGGTAGTGGTCGCGGAACGAGTCATTCTGCGCCGGGTCGAGCACCTCCAGCAGCGCCGAGGAAGGATCGCCACGCCAGTCGGCGCCGACCTTGTCGACCTCGTCGAGCATGATCACCGGGTTCATCGTCCCCGCGTCTCGGAGCGCGCGCACCAGCCGTCCCGGAAGCGCGCCGATGTAGGTGCGCCGGTGCCCCCGGATCTCGGCCTCGTCGCGGATGCCGCCGAGCGACATGCGAACGAACTCGCGACCGGTCGCCCGCGCGATCGACTCGCCGATCGAGGTCTTGCCGGTGCCGGGCGGGCCGATCAGCGTCAGGATCGCGCCCGAGCGCTTGTCGTCCGCAACCCCGCGCTCCTTGCGCAGCTTCGCCACGGCGATGTACTCGACGATGCGCTTCTTGACGTCGTCGAGGCCTGCGTGATCCGCATCGAGCACCTCGCGCGTGAACTGCGGATCGAGACGCTCCTCGGAGCGTTTGCTCCACGGCACCGCAAGTAGCCAGTCGAGGTAGTTACGGATCATGGACGCCTCGGGCGACTGGTCGCCCATGCGCTCGAGACGCGACAGCTCGCGCTCCGCCTGCTCGAGCACGTTCTCGGGCATCTCCGCCTCGGCGATCTTCGTGCGGTACTCCTCGACGACGGAGCCCTCGTCCTCCCCGAGCTCCTTGCGGATCGAGTCGAGCTGCCGGCGCAGGATGTACTCCCGCTGCTGCTTGTCGACGCCGGACTCGACGTCTTCCTGGATGCGCCGCCGGATCTGCATCAATGCGAGCCGCTCCCGCTGAATCTCGAGGGCGAGCTCCAGTCGCTCGCGCACGTCGACCGTCTCGAGGAGTCGCACCTTCTGCTCGAAGGTGATCTCGGGGGAGTAGCCGGTCGTGTCGGCGAGGGCGCCGGGCTCGGAGATCGAGCGGACGAATGCGGCGATGCGGCCGTCGTCTCCGCGCAGCTCGAGGATCTCCTCGACCACCGCGCGGTATTCGCGCTCGAGCTCACGGATTCTCCCGTCCGCGCTTTCGGCATCTGGCCGCTCCTCGACGTCGACGAACAGGCGGCCCTGGCTGTCGGAGCCGGCCGCGCCCGCAATGGCGCGATGCAGGCCCTGGAGCGCGACCGCGCGGCCGCCGCCGGGGAGACGTATGCGGTCGGTCACCTCCGCGACCGTCCCCACCTTCGCGTACTCGTCATCGTGCTTGGGGACGAGCAGCACGCGATCCTCGTCGCCGACGTCGACGGTGAGGGTGACGTTCATGTTCGGGAAGACGACGATGTCTTCCAGGGGGACGAGCAACAAGCGAATCTGATCTTCGGTCTGGTTCTCGCTCACCAATGTCTCCTTCGTACGTATCGTGAACTTGCTTCGAAAAGTGTAGCGACTGGGCTGAGATAGCCGTCGCCGGCGCGAATCAGCGGAGAAAGTGCTCGAGGGAGCGTGCCGCGATACGGCCGGCGAGGACGTCGGACGACGTTCCGATTCCCCACGAGCGGTACGTCATCACTCCCGCGACGAAGACTCCGCCGCGCCAGAACACCAGCCCTGTATCGTGGCGCGCTTGGGAGATCCAGCCCGCCTTGTGCAGCACGTCGACTGCACCGCGCTTTCCGACGGCGCGGTCGAGCTTCGGCAGGTCCCGAACGTGCGCCGTGAGCCAGAGCAGGTGGCGCGCCTCTGCCGGCGTGATCCCCGGCTGGGCTCTGCGCAAGGGCCCGCGAGCCGCTGAGGCGAGCCAGAGCGCCCGCCACAACGAGGCCATGTCCCAGGCGGTCGTGTACTTGCCGACGCCGAACGCTGGCGCCTCGTCCACTTGGACCGGGATCGGGCCCGACAGCGAGCGCACCTCGTAGCCGCCGTACATGATCGAGTCGAAGAGGCCGAGCGAGCGCATGAGCGCGTTGACTCGCTGCGACCCCGCATACGTCGACCCCGCCAGCCAGACCTCGAGCGCGTTCGCGGCTGCATCGTCCGACACCGTGATCATCTCGCGCAGGAGACCGCCCACGTACGACTCGGGAGGAGGGATCCCGGAGTGGCGCGCCAACACCGCCGCCGCGATCGCGAGCTTCAATGTGGAGGCAGCGGGAAAGCGCGCCTTGGCGTTCCAGGCGGCGCCGCTCCCGTCGCCCAGGTTCTGCACGTAGAACCCCGCAGTTCCGTTGTAGCTCCTCACGAGAGCCCGCAGCCGGCGCGCGAGTCCGGGGTCCTGCCTGGGACGAACGAGTCGCGGGCGCGCCAAAGCGGGAAGGCCGTACACCTGCCGCACGGTGCGCGAGGAGCGCCGGCCATCACCGGCGACCGTCGTCACTCGCAGGCGCAGATCACCTAGCGGAAGCCTGACGCTGAGCGAGAACCGGCGGCCGCGGAACGGCTTGGAGGCGAGAACTCGTCCATTGGCGGCGACGAAGACGAACCGCGTTCCGCGTGCCGCGCGTCCGGTGACGGCGCCGTAGGACACTTGGCGCGCCGCCGGTTGCTCGATCGCGGGCGGGGGCAGCGGAGGAGCGTCGACCACAGCTCGAACGATAGAGCCAAGACACAGCACGGGATGCCTTGTGACACAGTGTCACAAGGCATCCTCGACGGCTGGGCGACGTTCTCCGCGATGTTTAGCCTTGGCCGATGCCGATCCTCGCCCACCTCGATCTCGACGCCTTCTTCGCGGCGGTCGAGGAGCTCGAGGATCCGACGCTGCGAGAGAAGCCGCTCATCGTCGGGGGTGACCCGCACGGTCGGGGCGTGGTCGCGACTGCGAACTATGTCGCGCGCACGTTCGGGATCCACTCTGCAATGAGCGCCGCCGAGGCCCTCCGCCGCTGCCCCCACGCCGTCTTCGTCAGGCCGCGACACAGCCTCTACAAGCAATACTCGCGAGCGGTCTGGCAGACGATCGCGGAGGTCGTCCCGCGCATCGAGCGCACTGGGATCGACGAGGGCTACCTCGACCTCGCGTCGGTCGCCCGCGACTTCGTCGGCGCGCGGGCCGTCGCTTCGGCCGTGCAAACCTCGGTGCGCGCGACAACCAGCCTCACGTGCTCGCTCGGGTCTCGGCCTCGAAGGTCGTCAGCAAGATCGCCTCGGACCGGAGGAAGCCCGGCGGGATCACGGTTGTGCCACCGGGCCACGAGGCGCGGTTCCTGGCGCCGCTCAAGGTGCGCCTGCTCCCCGGGGTCGGCCCGCGCGCGGAGGAGCGGCTGGGACGCGCGGGGATCGACACGATCGGCGGCCTCGCCGCGCTTGCCGACGCCGAGCTCAGGACGCTTCTCCCCGGCTCGGTGGGGCTACTGCTCCGGGATCGCGCACGCGGGATCGATGCACGCGGCCTCGAGCTCGCCGGGGAGACCGTCTCGGTGTCCGCCGAAGACACGTTTCCGCGCGATATCTCCGAGCGAACTCAGCTCCACGCCGAGGTGCGCCGTCTCGCCGAGCTCGTCGCTGAGCGGCTGGGCGACTCCGGTCTCTCCGGACGCACGGTCACCGCGAAGCTCCGGTACGGCGACTTCTCCATCCGAACGCGCTCGATGACCCTGTCAGCGGCAGTGGACGAGGCCGACGTCATCGCAGATGTCGCGTGCGGCCTGCTGGATCGTGGCCTGCGCGACCGGCCCGGGGCGCTGCGGCTCGTCGGCGTCGGCGTGTCCGGGCTCTCGCCTTATCGCCAGCTCAGGTTCGAGGGCTAGCCGTCCACCACCCGGGGACGGTGCGAGGACGAGTACACGTCTTTCCGTGTGATCAAGCCGTCTTCGAAGGGGAAGATGTCGACGCCATCCCACTCGAGTCGGCGGCCCTCTTTGTCGGTCGCGCTCGCGCTCCACTCGTTGACGACAAGCCCGTCGCGCACGTACATGCGCCTCCCCCGAAACGTCAGATCCGGCCAGTTCTCGAAGATTCCCGCGATGTGGGCTTCGACGGCGTCACCCTCGACGCGCTCGCCGGCGGTGTGATTCTCGAACACCATGCCAGGCGCGTGCAGCGCGACGATTCCCGCAACGTCGTGCGCGTTCCAGGAGTCGTTGTAGCGCTGGATCGTCTTCTCCAGCTCGGCTGCCGAGTTCGGGTCGCCCACGCGGGGCGAGTATCGCGCAGCAAGTAGACATTGACAAGCATCGATTTCTCGACTGCCGTCTTGCATCGATGAACGTCGATCGATTTCCGCTGCTCGTCCCGGCCGACTGCTGCCGTCCCCTCGACGAGGAGGGCATGACGAATGAGGACGCCGACGCGACCGCCGCGCTCTTCAAGGCGCTTGGCGATCCGGTGCGCGTCCGGATCGTCAACCTCCTCGCCCAGAATCCGGAGTCGGTCTGCGTCTGCGAGCTCACCCCCGCGCTCGGCCTCTCCCAGCCAACGGTGAGCCATCACTTGAAGAAACTCGTCCAGGCGGGTCTCCTGCAGCGGGAGCAACGAGGAGTCTGGGCGTTCTACAGCCTCGACCGCGACGGCCTCGAGCGCGCGGCGAGCGTCCTCGATCTGAAAGGGGTAACAGTTTGAGCACCGATCTGCGTGAGGAAGTGCGAGAGCGCTACGCCGAAGCGGCGCTCGGGCTGGCGGAGGGCCAGGGCTGCGGGTGCGACTGCGAGAGCATCGGCTGCTGCGGCGACGAGGCGACGACCCTCCTCGGCAAAGGCCTCTACGCCGCCGACGAGCGCGCCGCGCTGCCCGAGGATGCGGTCACCGCCAGCCTGGGATGTGGAAACCCAGTGGCCGTCGCCGAGCTCCACAAAGGGGAGACCGTGCTCGACCTCGGCTCTGGCGGCGGTATTGACGTCCTCCTCTCCGCGCGCCGCGTCGGCCCGTCCGGAACCGTGTACGGCCTGGACATGACGGACGAGATGCTTGCGCTGGCGCAACGAAACGCCGCCGAGGCGCACGCCACCAACGTCCACTTCCTCAAGGGCCTAATCGAGGCGATCCCGCTACCCGCCGAGAGCGTCGACGTCGTGATCTCGAACTGCGTCGTGAACCTCTCGACCGACAAACGCGCAGTCTACGCAGAGATCGAGCGCGTGCTGCGACCGGGCGGCAGGGTCGGGATCACGGACATCGTGGCCGAGGACCACCTCTCTACCCAAGATCGCGCCGATCGAGGGAGCCATGTCGGCTGCATAGCCGGGGCGCTCTCCGAGGAGGAGTATCGCGAGGGTCTCTCGAGCGTCGGGCTCGTCGACGTCGAGGTGGAGTTCACCCACCGTGTTGCGGACGGAATGCACGGAGCGATGGTGAGGGCTCGAAAGCCCTAGCTCAACAGCTGGCGTTGCTCGGCAAGCGCCTCGAGGATGCGATCGATGTCCTCTTCCACGTTGTAGAGGTGGAGAGAGATGCGGATGTTCGCGTCTCGCTCCGAGGTGACGATCCTCTCCTGCTGAAGCGCTTCGACCAGCGCATGCGGGTCGGTCGAGGCGACACAGACGAGTGGGCCGTACTCGCCGTCGCCGCGCGGCGTGGCGACCGTTGCTCCCAGCTCGTCGAGCCCTGCCAGCAGCCGGTCGGCGAGTGTCCTCACGTGCTGCTCGATCGCAGCCACTCCTACCTGTTCGACGATCTCCATCCCGGCGAGTCCCGCGTAGATGTTCGGCACCGGGGGTGTTCCCGCGTCGAAGCGCCGAGCGTCCGCCGCGGGCGAGTAGTCGGAGATATCCATCCGGAAGATGTCCTCGTCCGCGAACCACCCGGTCTGGGTGGGCAGCAGCCGCTCGTGCAGGTCGCGCCGGATGAACATGAAGGCGAGGCCGGACGACGCAAGCAGGTACTTGACCGTGCCCGACGTCAGCAGGTCGACGCCGAGCTCGCCGACATCGAGGGGGATCGCGCCGGCGGCCTGGTAGCTGTCGGCGAGACAGAGCGCGCCCTGTTCGTGCGCCAGTCGGGCCACCTCGGCGACGTCGAGCCGGTAGCCCGTGCGATACGAGATCGCCGTGCAGCAGACAAGAGCCGTGCGCCCGTCGATGGCCCTGGCGAAGCGCTCGACCGGGATTCGGCCATCCGGATCCGGGCGCACGTGGACGACCTTCGCTCCCCGCAGCTCCTGCGCGTGCGCGATCTGACCGACCGTGGGGAACTCGAACTCGGAGATGACGATCCGATTCCTCCTGGGCTCCAGAGGGAGGGCGCTGACGAGGCTGCTCACCCCCTGCGAGACGGAGGTGATGACCGCCACCTCCTCGGGCGCGGCGCCGATCAAGCGCGCGAATGACGCTCGCGCCGCATCCGCCCGCTCGACCCAGTGCTCCCACTCGGCGCCGTGCCGATCCCAGCCGGCGAGGTACTCCTCGTAGGCCTGCCGAACGTCCACCGAGAGGGCACCCTGCGAGCAGGAGTTTGCATACGTGGTGTGCTCGAAGATCGGAAAGCGCGCTCGGATGCCGCGACCAACCACTACCCCCGCGCCCTCTTTTCCGAGCGTCATCCGAGGAGACGCGCGAATTCGACGACTGAAGCCGCGAGAGTTCGCTCGATGAGCTCGCAGACTTCGGGCCACCGGTCGTCGAGATTCTCTCGCCCCGTCAGTGTGACGCTGTCAGCACTCGTCGGGGCGAACAACGGCACAGGCAATGCACGTTCCCCAAGCTCGCCCTCTGGCGGAGGGACAAGTTCGACGAAGACCGTCACGGCAAGCACCCCCGTTTCGCCGGGACCGACCTTTTGTGCCGCAACGACGTAGCGCAACCGCTGGCCCAAGACGATGAGGCCGAGTTGAGTCCACCAAGTCCCGTCCGTCAGGTTGGGCGAGAAACCAGCGGCCCGAGCAGTCTTGCGGAGCTGAATGCCCCAGTAGGTCGACTTTGGCTCGGGAGGAGATGCTGACTCGACGAATACACTGAGTCGCGGGTCAAGCGAGGTGAACTCGCGCTCGAGACTGTCCGCCTGTTCGTCAAGCTCGCTACGTATCCGAGCCGTAAGCGCGGCTGCAACAGTAGCCGTCCCAGCAGCTCTTGCCTCGTCGGTTCCCAGCTTTACTCCTCGGAGACGCTCGACATAGCTGCGTGCGACCTCGGCCGGGCTTTCTCCAACACGTGCATCTCTAACCGGGAGCTCGATCTCAGACCGTAATGCGACTATCTCGAGTTGGGCGAAGAAGTGGACAAGTGGTCCGAGATCACCGTCATTGGCTGAGTCGAGCGCGCGAATGTACTCGTCACGTCGGTTGCGATCCACGACCAGTGGCGCATAGTTCTGTTCAAGCAGAACCAAGAGCACCAACCCTCGGGCTACTCGACCATTGCCGTCTTCAAATGGATGAATACATATGAACTGGTGATGAAGCCATGCGGCCCTAATCAGGGGATGAGCGTTCTCAGTGTCCTCGAAGAGCTCGAGCAGACGTTCCATCTGTTGTTGCACTTGCTCCGGCGGGGCGTACTGAAGAAGCGGACCGTCTTCCCGGTACACATGATTGGGCTCTTTCTTCCATTGGCCGTGGTGAAGTGGCATCTCACCGCGACGTCTCGAGACATCCGTCCCCTCGTACGTCGACTGGTGCCTCGTAATGAGCTTGTGAAGGTCATTTATGACGATGATCGAGAGTCTCCGCTCATCGCGGGCTGCGGCGGCAAGGAACTCGAGGGCTTCGAATTGACCTTGAATCGTCTGAAAAGCGTCGTCTGTAATCCCGCCTTCACGCTCAGCGACTTCACGAACGAGGCCTTCTGCGATGAGCGCCTCTGTGACTCCCCAACTGACGTCGTAGAGTCGTTCGACTATGCCAGTCTCGATCGCGTGACGACGCAGGCTGCGTTGGCGGGCTTCAGCGAACTCCTCGTCGGAGACGCCTTTGATAAACGTCTTCCATGCACTCCGTAGGGTGTCGACGCTGGCAAGTACTTGCTGAAGTGAGCCGTCTGGAAGGTCAAGGGGCTCGACCTCGCGCCAAGGAATGACTTCCATGTCGGCCACGGTCACATGCTAGGCACGCGACCTGCTGGCTCGGCGAAGTTCATCGACCAAGGTAGGCCTTTCGCAGCTCCTCGTGCTGGAGAAGCTCCCCGGCCTTTCCCTCCAGCACGATCCGCCCCGTCGAGAGGACGTACCCGCGATCCGCGATCGAAAGCGACACATTCGCGTTCTGCTCGACGACGAGGAGCGCGACACCAGCGTCGTGCACCTGCTGGATGATCTCGAAGCTCCGCTCGACGAGGATCGGAGCGAGCCCCATCGACGGCTCGTCCATCAAGAGCAGCTTGGGCCGGGCCATGAGCGCGCGGCCCATCGCCACCATTTGCTGCTCGCCGCCGGAGAGCGTCCCCGCAAGCTGCCTGCGGCGCTCCGAGAGCAGCGGGAAGAGCGCGTAGACGCGGTCGAGATCCTCCGAGAGGTCGGCGCGCGGCCTCAGATATGCGCCCATCTGGAGGTTCTCGAGCACGGTCATCGGCCCGAACAGCCGGCGGTTCTCGGGAACGATCGCCATCCCGCGCTCGATCCTGTCGGACGTCGCGAGCCGCGTGACGTCCTCACCGGAGAGCACGACCGACCCCGAGCGCGGCGGCACGAGCCCGAGGACGGTCTTCAGCGTCGTCGACTTGCCGGACGCGTTTCCCCCGAGCAGGCAGACGAGCTCGCCCTCTCCCACCTCCAGGTTGACGTCCTGGAGGATGTGCATTTGCCCGTAGTAGGTGTTGATGCCCTCGAGCCGGAGCAGCGGCTCGGCCTTTCCGTTCGTGCTTGTCACTTTCGCTCCGCCGCTGAAGTTCCCAGGTACGCCTCCACGACCCTGGGATCGGTCGCGACCTCGCCGAAGGTTCCCTCCGCGATCTTGATGCCGTGGTCGAGCGCGACGACGCGATCGGAGATCCCCTCGACGACGTGCATGTCGTGCTCGATGACGAGGATCGTGTAGCCACCCTTCTCGCGCAGTCGCGCGATGAGCTCCGTCATCTCGTGGGTCTCGACCGGATTCATGCCCGCCGCGGGCTCGTCGAGCAGGAGCAATCTCGGCTTGGCGGCGGTCGCGCGCGCGATCTCCAGGCGACGACGGTTTGCGTAGGAGAGGCTGTAGGCGGGCTGCCGCCAGCGGTAGCCAACCAGCCGGTCGCCGAAGAAGGCGAGCCGCTCCTCGGCGAGCTGCTCGATCTCACGCTCCTCGCGCCGCATGCCCGGCGTGCGCAGCACCGAGCGCAGGACACCGGCCTTCGTGTGGCCGTAAGCGGCGGCCATCACGTTCTCCTTCACGGTCATGTTCAGGAACAAGCGCAGCGTCTGGAACGTGCGAGCGATGCCACGACGCGCGATCTGGTGCGGATCGAGCCCGAGGATCGATTTCCCCTCGAACAGGATCTCTCCCGCCTCGGGCGGATAGACGCCCGTGATCACGTTGAAGAGCGTCGTCTTGCCGGCCCCGTTGGGGCCGATGACGCTCACGACCTCACCCTCCCCGACGACGAGGTCGAGCCCGTCGAGGCACCTGACCCCCCCGAACGCGAGCGAGAGGCCCTGGACCTCGAGCAGCGGCGCACGCTCTTTCTCGTCGGTGCTCACACGATCTCCACGCGCTGCTTGCCGAAGAGGCCCTCCGGCCGGTAGGCCATCAGACCGACAAGCATGGCGCCAATGAGGACGAAGCGCGCAACCGCGGGCTGGGCGACCAGGATGTTCGCCCACACGCACGCGGCGAGGTAGAGAACAGGGACGAGCCCGATCAGACGCCAGAGGTGGCTGCGGACGAGCGTCAGCCCGAGGATCGAAGCGATCAGTCCGATGTAGGCCAGCCTCCCCAGCCAACCTGTCGGCAGGCCGTCCCCGGTGAGGATGTTCTGCGGCAGGAGCACCCACGAGTCGACGAGCCGGTCGATGCGGGAGTCGCCCAACGTGGCTCCCCCGACGAGTGAGGGCCGCGCCTGCTCGGCGATCTCGTGCACGGCGAAGCCGAAGACGACGGTGGCGCCGAGCACGGCGAGGGGCTGCCACCATGGCCGCAGCAGAGCCAGGAGCGCGATCGCGACCACTCCGTAGAAGATCCAGCTCGCGTTGTCGGCGTCGTTCAGCGCCTCCAGCAACCCGTTGATCAGCACGGCGCCCACCGTCACGCCGACGAGGCTGCCAGCGCCGCCGAGGACGACCATCGCGTACAAGGTGATCAGCAGCACGAGGTCGAAGTTCGCGGGAAATACCGCGCCCTGCACCGGAGCGTAGATCGCCCCGGCAACGCCCGCGATGCCCGCGCCGACCGCGAACCCCATCAACTTCAGGCGGTTCACGGGCATCGTCATCAGCTCAGCCGCCAGCTCGTCCTCGCGGAGCGCTCTCCAGGCCCGGCCCGTTCGCGACTGGTTCAGGAGGTACAGGAACGAGATGATCACGACGAACGCGATGAGGGCGACGTAGAAGTAGCCGTCGAGTGAGGTGACCTGACGTCCGAAGAACTGGAGCGGATAGATGTCCGAGATCCCGTTCGGGCCACGCGACCACGAGGCGTTGATCAGGACGACCAACCAGAGCTGGAGGAAGAAGAGCGTCACGATCGCGAGGTAGTCGCCGACGAGCCGGCGCGAGGGAAGCCCGACGAGGAAGCCGCTGACCGCGACCGCGACGGCGATGACGGGAATCGCGATCGCCGCGTCCCAATAACGGCCCGCGTACTCGGAAGCGACCGCCGCGTACAGGTAGGCGCCGATCCCGAAGAACGCCACGTAGCCGAGGTCGAGGAGACCCACCCACCCGACCGCGACGTTCAGGCCGAGCGCCAGGAGCACGAAGACGAGCGTGTCGATCCCGACCTGCATGAGGTAATCCGAGTCGACGAAGAGCGGGAAGATCGCAAACGGAACGACGAGCGCGACGAGCTTGACGGCAGCGGGCACGCGCTCCATCGCGTCCTGCGCTCGGGCAAGGGGGGAGCGCGAACGGCGCTCCTCAGCGCTCGCGACCCACTCGTCGACGCCGATCCGCGGCTGCTCGGGGCCCTCGCTCAGGCTCATACCTTCTTCACCTCCGGCTTGCCGAAGATTCCCTGCGGGCGCACGAGCATGAACACGATCAGGATGAGGAAGACGACCAGGTCGCTGAACGCGCTCCCTAGCCGGCCGCGAGTGAGGTCCTCGATGTAGCCGACCGAGAAAGCCTCGGAGAGCCCAATGAAGAGGCCGCCGAACATCGCCCCTGGGATCGACCCGATCCCACCGACGACCGCGGCGGTGAACCCCTTCAACCCGTAGTTGAAGCCCATGAAGTGGTTGATCGAGCCGAACACGAGCCCCACGAGGATGCCCGCCGCGCCTGCGAGGGCGGAGCCGATGAAGAACGTCTTCGCGATCACGCGGTCGACGTCGATTCCCATCATCGCCGCGGCCTCGCGGTCGAAAGCCGTCGCCCGCATCGCCTTGCCGAGCTTGGTGCGCGTCACGAGCAGCCAAAGGCCGGCCATCATCGCGAAGGCAGAGGCGATGACGACGATGCGGATGATCCAGACGTTGAGCGGGCCCCAGCTGATTCCGACCTCGACGTCGACAAGGTCGAACGTCTCGTAGCTCCGGAAATCGGCCCCGAAGAGCAGGAGCACCGAGTTCTGGAGGAAGAAGGACACGCCGAGCGCGCTGATCAGGGGTGCGATGCGCGGCGCGCGGCGGAGAGGCCGATACGCGAAGCGCTCGATCGCGACCCCGAGAAAGCCGCAGCCCGCCATCGCGGCGAGGAGCATGAGCACGATCAGAAGCCAGACCGCGACGTTCGGATCCTGCGCGCCCCCGAGCCAGTTGATGACACCCCACCCGATGAACGCGCCCACCATGAGGACGTCGCCATGGGCGAGGTTGAGCAGCTTCAGGATCCCGTAGATCATCGAGAACCCGAGCGCGACGAGGGCGTACACGCTCCCCAGCGTCATGCCGTTGACCAGGAGCTGGACGATCTTGTCCCAGTCCACGCGCCGTTTATCTCATAGTTGGGGGTGAAAGACGAGCGGCCCGCCCTACAGGACGGGCCGCTCCCTTGCGTCGATCAGCCCTAGCCCGCCGGGCTGTAGGTCCCGTTCGTGACCTTGTAGATCGTGAATGCGCCGCCTCGCAGGTCTCCCTTGCGATCGAAGCGGATGCTGCCGCCGAGAATCGACGGAATGTTCGTCGTCCGGATCAGCCTCGTCACCTCGGCCCTGGTCGCGCTACCGTCGCGGCAGGCCCTGGTGATGTTGGTCATCGCGACCAGACCGGCCATGTACGTCGCCGGCCCGAACGACCCGAACGACCGGTTCTTCGAGTAGCGGTTGTACTCGCGAACGATCGCCCGCGCGTTGCGGTCGAAGTGGAGGTCCGGTGCGAACACCGAGACGTAGCCGTTCCTCGGCTTGAACTGCGACGGCGAGTAAGCGCCGTCCGTGCCGAACACGATCGCCTTCTTGCCCTGCTCGCGAAGCTGATTCGAAAGGGTGTTCGCAGAGCTCGCGTTCTGCGTCGCGAAGACGACCACGTTCACGTCGTTGCCGACGTTCGCGACGACCGACGAGAAGTCGGTGTCGTCCACCGACACGGACTCGCGCGAGACCGTGACGTTCTTCCTGCGGAGCCCGGTCGAGACCGCGCCCGCCAGCGGAACCGAGTAGTCGTCCTGCGAGTCGATCACCACGACGTTCTTGGCACCAAGCTGCCCAGAGACGAAGTTGATGATGTCCGGACCCTGGATACCGTCATTCGGCACGACTCGGAAGAACGACGTGTACGGCCGGCCCTTCGTCAGGTCGATCGCCGTCGCCGAGCCGGAGACAGCAGCGAGACCAGCCTTCTCGTACAGGTTGCCGCCGACCCTGACCGCCTGGCTCTCGGACGGACCGATGACCGTCATGATCTTGCGATCGGAGACGAACCGCCGCGCGACCGTACGTGCGACAGGCGCCTGCAAACGCGTGTCGCCCGGCGTCACCTTGAACCGCGTCCGGTTCGCCGCGTTGTACTTCTGCACCCCGAAGCGGAGCCATGAGATCTGCTCCTGGCCGAGGAACGCGACCGGACCGGTGAGCGGCCCGACGAAGCCGAGCGAGACGTTCGTGCACGCGGCCAGCTGCGCCGGTGTCGCCGTCGCCTCGGACTTCGCCAGAGCGGAAGTCACCAGCACCGCCGCGGCAAGCAGCCCCAGCGAGGCTGCGATGAGACCTTTCCTCATTTACCCTCCTCTTGCATCGTTTTGCTCTTTCCTGTCTGACGTAGGCAGGGCGGCGTTGTTGTCCGGCTCACGCCCTGCATACAAGTGGTAACGGTGCATCACACCGCGTTTGGCGTGCGCTGTCAATTTCTGGCGCCTAGAAGTAGTACTGGCGCCAGGCATCCCACCACGTGTCCGCCCGTGACACGATCGTCCGCTCGTCGACACGGTCGACGCCGGCCCGGAAGCGAAGCTTGTCCGGAGCAACCGTGTTCTTGAACTCGACCCGGATCTCGCACGGCCGTCCTGGATCCCACGGCGCCACTGCCTGCAGATCCGAGAGCGCTCGCTTGGCGGCCTCCTCGATGAGCTCCCTGGCCCGTACCGGCGGAGTCATCCGGGCAGAACCGGCGCTCAGCCCCCGCTTCACAGCGACGGTCGTGAGAGCGTCTCCGAGGAGCTCCCGCGCCTCCTCGCAGGTCGCTTCGTCCCCGGTGACCAGCAGGACCGGGCAACCCCACGTGCCGCAAAGCGCGGCGTTGATCCCGCTCCCCAACGAGCACGTTGTTGAACCAGAGGTTCTGGTAATCGCGACCGGAGATCGTGTGGTTCATGACGCCGTTGGCCGTGCCCGCGCGCGCGTGCATGCCCACGAAGAGCGCCGCGTCGCAGCCCTGCTCGAGGAACTCCGTGTACTCCGTCCACTCGTCCTGGACGACGTACTCGCAGTCGGCGTCGAGCTCCTCGGGGACGAGCGAGTTGAACGTCCAGCCCTCGCCGGCGCCGTGACAGTCCATGACCACGATCTCGGTCGCTCCTGCGGCCTTCGCGCCCCTGACGGCGGCATTGATCTCCCCGGTGTAGAGCCTGCGGCCTCCTCGTAGAGTGACTCGCCGCCCCCGACCTGCTGCCACTTGACGATGCCGGCCACGCCCTCCATGTCGCTGATGACGTGGACGCGCACCAGGACAGCGTACGCGGCACGGACACGTTCCTTCGGGACGAGGCGTTTTGGTCGCCCGCGGCGTCTGGTGCGACTGGCTTCGGGACGCGCAGGGCAGATCAATCATCGCCTGCACAGAGCGAAAGGCCGGTAACGCCTGAGGTCTCACTAACAGTGCCTGGCACTGTGAGCGTGAACAATCAGCGCCGATTTGTCCCCAACGCCACTGTCGCGAGAAGCCGGGGATGAGAAGGGCGGCGTCGTCCGCCGCCCCTTCTCGAAGCTCCGAAGCCGGTTCTTGATTGCCGTCAGTCCCCAGCCGGGAGTCGTCCTCGCTATCGGCAGCCTCTCGTACTCACTTGAGAGCACCGGAGAGCGCTCCGGAAACGACAGGGAGGGCCACCGAACGACTTCACACCCCGACATTTTCGATTCCGGGCTTCCCATAAAGGGGTCTGCTTGGCGCGACCGGAGTCCGCGAGAGCGGATTCCGGTCTTGCGCAGAGGGACAAGGAGCGGAGTAGCCGCCAAGCCTCCGCTCCCGGTCCCGGCAGGTCCCTGAGAAGGAACCGCACTTTCCCTCACCCACGAGCTCACCCACGCGGCCGCCGCATCGTCGCGCCCTGTGAGTGATCCACAGCGTGAGACATTCACCCACGCTGGGCGTCACCCCGTCGTGGTTGATCGTTCACTCAAACGGGATTGACGAGGTCGCTTCACCTCCGACGGGGACCTCTACAGTGAGCTCTCATGGATCGATTCAGCCAGCGGCTTAGCTCGGGGCCGCCGATAGTGGCCGACGGCGGGATGGGCTCGTTGGTGACGAGCGCCGTGGCGCGACTCCGCTGTCCTGAGGAGGCCAACCTTCGCGCTCCGGAGAGCGTTCTCTCCCTCCACCTCGGTTTCATACGCGCCGGCGCCGAGCTGATCGAGACGAACACCTTCGGCGCCAACCGGCACAAGCTCAGGACGCAATACCTCGAGGACGAGGTAAAGGCGATCAACGAGGCGGCGGTGAAGATCGCCCGAGACGCGCGTGACGTCTCGGGACGCGACGTCTTCATCGCAGGCTCCATCGGCCCGCTGGGCGAGATCGGCGCACGTCGAGACGACCGCGCCGCGCTCTTCACCGAGCAGGCGGAGCTTCTCGAAGGACGCGGCGTCGACCTGTTCTTGGTCGAGACGTTCTACGAGCTGGACGAGTTGGAGACGGCGATCGCCGCGGTGCGGTCCGTGTCCTCGCTTCCGATCGTCGCTCTGCTCACCTTCGACGAGGACGCGCACACATTGGGTGGGGTCAGCGCCGCTCGAGCAGCCGCGGCGCTCGACGACCAAGACGTCGCCGCGATCGGAGCAAACCACGGCCTCGGCCTGCAAGCTGCGCTTCGCGCGCTCGAGCAGATGAGCGGAAGCGGGAAGCCGCTCGCCGCTCTGCCGAATGTGGGTCTGGCGAGTCTCGCCGGACAGCGAGTCATCTTCCCGCACGCGACACCCGAGTATTTCGCCGACTTCGCCGCCCACGCGCAGAAGCTTGGCGCGCGGATCATCGGCGGCTGCTGCGGCGCCACGCCGACGCAGATCGCCGCCATCCGGGACGCCGTCGACGAGGGCCGTCGCCCGAGCACTCCGCTCGTCTCGAGAGAGCGCAAGCTCGTGCTCAGCGCGCCCGAGCCGGAAAGCGAGACACTCCTCCAACGAAAGCTTCGCACAGGCGAGTTCGTCGTCTCCGTGGAGATCGACCCGCCCCGGGGCGGGCAGGCGCAGACGATGCTCGACCTCGCGCGGAAGCTAAAGGAGTCAGGCCACGTGGACGTCGTCGACGTGAACGACAACCCGCGCGCACGCGCTCGCATGAGCGGGCTGATCGCGTCCACCACTATCGAGCGCGTCGCCGGGATCGAGACGATCCCGCACCTGACCCCGCGGGACTCGTCGATCGCGGGACTCGAGTCGATGCTCCTCGGCGCACACGCCGAGGGCGTCCGAAACGTGCTCGCGGTGACGGGCGATCCACCCGAGGCGGGCGATTACCCCGGGTCCGGCGGTGTGTACGAGGTCGACTCCATCGGCCTCTCTCGGATCATCACGCAGATGAACGCCGGCGAGGATTTCAACGGCCGCGAGATCGACGCGCCAACATCGTTCTTCCTCGGGGTCGCGGTCAACCCCGCCGCCGACGATCTCGGCTATGAGCTCGAGCGCTTCGAGCAGAAGCTGGAGGCGGGCGCCAGGTTCGCGATGACGCAGGTCCTCTTCGATTTCGCGTACCTCGACGCCTTCCTCGAGCGTCTGGGCCGCACGTGCCCGATCCCCCTGCTCATCGGCATCTTCTACGTCAAGAGCCACCAGCTCGCGTTTCGCCTCCACAACGAGGTTCCGGGGATCGTCGTGCCCGAGCACGTTCTCGCCCGGCTGCGCGACGCCGGACCGAGCGCGGGGCCGGTGGGACTGGAGATCGCGCGCGAGCTGCTCGAGGAGTCACGCGAACGCGCCGCGGGCGCCTACGTCATCCCGCCGTTCAGGCAACCGCTGGCCGCGCTCGAGTTGTTCGCGTAGAAGCGAGGCTTGCCTCGCCCTATCGAGCGCAATCGGTGGCCAGGCCGGACCCGGTAGCGCCTTGGGCAAGCACAAGCGCCTCGCGTACTCGCCTGGGCGGAACTCCGAACCCACCGCGCTCGCCCGGCCTGCGGGCAAAGACGGTGGTTCGAACGTGACCCTGGGCATCAATTCCGGGGCCGCCGGAGTTTCCAGGCCGAACGACGCCCCTGATGGCCGTCACCGACTTCCTCACCGGTCCTCGCCCGTAGGCATCTCTGCTCAAGAAGTCCCCTGTCTCGCCGAGACGGCCAGGCGTGCTCGTCAACGGCCCGTTCTCCGGATACCCGACGATCGCCACCGCGGCGCCGCGCTCGGGATCCGCGAGTCGCAGCGGTCGACCTCCGAGGCCCGGCACTCGCAGCACCGCGAGGTCGTTCTTCGGGTCGAAGACGACGACCGATGCCGGCAGCGATCGACCATCCTGCCGGTCGACGCTCGGCCGCTCGATTCCCGCGACCACGTGGGCGTTCGTCACGACCAGCTCGGAGCGAGCGACCCACCCCGAGCCCTCGATACCCAGGCCGCACGCGATCCCGGAAATGCGCACCACGCTCGCCGCCGCTACCGCGACATCCGGATCGCGGGCGATCGCCGCCTCTGGCGGTGGCACCGCAGCGGGCGGGCCGACGAGGACACCGAGAGGGTCGACCCGCTCGAGCGTCTCGAGCAGCCGCTCCGGCGGAAAGTCCTGGTTGATCCGCGAGAGGATCGCCGACTCCTGAACGGACCGGCGGAGCTCTGACTGTCCCGGCAGATAGAGGAGCACCGCTCCGACCGCCCACGAGAGAACCAGGCCCGCCGCGGCGCCGAGCAGCAGGCCCGCGACGGAGTCCAGGGCTCGAAGTCCCGGAATCATCCCCATGGTCGAGCGCAGCGTCACCCCGAGGAACTCCGCGAGGCTCGAAAGAAGCGTTCCTCCCAAGACCGCCCCGCCGAGGGCGACCAGTGGAGCGTACGGCGACCCGTCCGCGAGCACGGTGGGCGCGATGCGCGCGCCAACGTAGGCGCCGAGCGCGAAACCGGCAAGCGACAGGGCTCCACGGACGAGCCCTTTCGAGAGCCCGTAGAGCCCGAACAGCCCGACAATGCCGAGCACGATCCAGTCCGCCGTGGACACGGCCGCAGAGTACGTTGCAAAGAACCCCTCCCTTTAGAGGCCCGGCTACACTAACGAGAGTTCCGGGGGCGTAGTTCAGTTGGTTAGAACGCCGGCCTGTCACGCCGGAGGTCGCGGGTTCGAGTCCCGTCGCTCCCGCTCCGTACAACCTGCTGCCGTGGGGTTCCGTTGCGCGGCGGACGAGCTGACGTGCTCGTGGCAGCGGACGGTGGCAACCCCATCCGGGCGCGAACTCGTGCCCGACGCGACGGCACTCACGTAGTGCGCGCCGAACGGCATCAGCCTTGTGTTTACGCTCTGTCAGCGTGTGGCCTGCCAACGTCCGCGTCGAGCGTCGGCCGTAGATGATGCTTGTGATGTTACAGTGACTGCATCATGCGCACCACGATCACTCTGGACGACGATGTCGCGGCATTGATCGAGGGCGAGCGAGCGCGGACCGGCGAATCGTTCCGTGCCGCGGTCAACCGACTTCTCCGCCGGGGCGCACGTGCCGCCCCGCCGATGGCTCAGCCGACTCTCCCGAGGCTTCCAGGGCGTCCGATTCTCGACGTCTCTGACGTGTCGGCGTTGCTCGCGGTCCTCGACGACGAGCGGCGAGCGCAGCGTGACGTCACGTGACGCTCATCGATACGAATCTGCTCGTCTACGCGACGTTCGCGGACGCGCCGGAGCACAACCGCGCTCGTGGATGGCTCGAAGCGCGCTTCGGCGAGGGGGAGGGAACCGTCGCCCTCTGCTGGCCGGTCGTCTACGCGTTCCTCCGTCTCATTACGAGCACGAGGGTGTTCGGAGAGCACGCGGTCACGGTCAGAGAGGGATGGGCAGTTGCCACGGCCTACCTGACGCAGCCGGCCGTCCGAATCGTCACGAACGGCGCAGGGCACGCGGCGATCGCGGCGGAGCTCGCTGAGACGCCGGGGTTGCGGAGCGACGACGTCCCCGACGTCGAGATCGCCGCTCTCGCAATCGAGCACGGACTCGTTCTCGCGTCGCACGACCACGGCTTCCGCCGCTTCTCGCGCCTGCGCGTTGTTGACCCCCTGACAGGCGGCTCGGCATAGGCTTCGGCGCTGGGGAGGACGGATCCGACGAAGCAGAAAGAGATCGCAGATGTTCCGGCCGGGACCCTGCCCCGCTACCCCGGATCTCGGTGGCATGACAATCCCGGCTCAAGTGCCGTAGATCCCGCCTCGATGCTCGTACAGTAGGTGGCTCGATGTCCATGTGCCGATCGGGGCACGTGTTTTCCGATCTGGGCGAGATCGTCAGGAGTCGATCAGGTCGAGCGTATGTTCACCGGTCGCGTGTCGGACAACGTTCCGCGCGAGCGGGATCTGGTGGGACTCGCTCTCGAGTATGTGCATCATGTATCCCGCCGTATTCGGGAAGACGACGATGTCGCCTACATCGACGCCCTCCGGGAAGCGCAGGCGTCGCCACGTCAGTAGCTCCCGCTCGATGCAGTAGGCGCCGACGAGATAGCCCTCGATCGGCCCGGTTGCGTCACGCGTCAGCATGGTCGACGTGGACGGGCGAAGCAGGAGCGGGTCGAGCATGAAGTCGTCGGACGTCGAGCGGCACTGCGTGCGGTTCATGGCCAGTCCGATGAGCCAGGTTCCGTCGCGACGTTGCTTGCGAAACTCAACTCTTGCAGCGGTCAGGCCACAGCCGTCGAGCAGCGACCGACCGGGTTCGCAGCGCAGCTCGAGGCCTCGCTCACGCAGTCCCGAGGCGACGCTGTGGCTCGGTGCACGGCCGGGCAAGCAGAGGGGGCTTGCGAGTATCCGATCGAGCCAGGCGCCGCGTACAGGCAGCTGGTGGTAGGGGTACACCGCGGGTCGGCCGAGCAACGTGCCCGCATGTTCGACGAGTCCCAGCCCGTGGGCGTCGAAGGTAAGTGGCGGAGCGGCGCCGAGCAAACCGGCGCGAAGTTGCTTCCAGAACTCGCGCCATTGCTGTGCGGACTCCAGGTAGGACATCGGTATCCCGCCGCCGATGTCCACGAACGATGGCGCATGACCCTGCTCACGGAGGACATCGATGAGGTTCACGGCTTGTCCGAGCGCGTCGACACGATCGGACGCGGAGTAGCCATCGAGGTGGAAGTGCACACCGACGACATCGAGTCTGACGTTTGCGGCCACAGCGAGCGCATCGTCGGGCGCCATGCCGAATCGGGTCGGCGTGCGGTCGTCGGCGAACTCCGGAGCGAGACGGATCGCGACGCTCGCGCGGCTGCCCGTCGTCTCGAGCACCGTGTCCAGCGTATCCAGCTCGTCGAGGTTGTCGAGCACGATCGTGACCCCGGAATCGACGCATAGACGCAGGAGCGAGTGCGGCTTGACGGCGGCGGTGACTACGACGTCACCCGGGGTAGCGCCGCGGTCGAGCACTTGGCGCAATTCGCGCTCACTGGCGACGTCAACGCCGAGTCCGAGCCGCAGCGCCTCATCGACGAAGGCGACGGCCTTGTTCGCCTTGCGCGCGAAGAACAACCGAAAGGCGGTCGCGTGCGCATCCGCCACGGCACTGAGGTCAGAGACGTTGCGAGCGAAAGAAGAGACGTCGAGGATGTTGAGGGGCGAGCCGTGCAGGGCGAGAGCATCTGCTAGGCCGTCGGCATCCGAGCATTCTTCGATCTGCCACGGCTCGAGCCTGGCGGTCAGAGGCGCGATGCCACTGCACCGGGCGCGCAGATCGCGTAACCGGTCGGAAAGGGTCGAGCCGACGAGACCGGTCATCCCTGTCTGGCCAGATCGGCGCGGGGCCTGGCAGCACACGATCGCTCGCGGCAAGCGCGTGCGACCACACGCTCGGCCCAGAGCTCGGCGAGCGGGTGCATCCTGCGGCTCAGGGTGTCGTTGCCAATCGTCGAATCCTCTGTCGGGCGTCCGATTGCTGCGAGCCCCGGAGTTGCGACGCCGTTGGCGCCGACGCAGCTTCCGTCGTCGAGCACGTCCAGACCCCGACGCCCGTGCCTCGGACGCACGGCGCCGGCAGCGAGGAGTGTCGCGAGCGGGGCCGTCGACAGACCCACAATCCCCGGAGGGGGGAGAACGGCATCGACGACTGCGTCCACGCGGGTGGACTCAGCAGCCGACCGCAGCTCGAATTCCCCATCCACGCCGACGAGCCTTCCCCCGTGCAAGTGCGTGAGATCGACGATGCCAGCGTCCACGAGCGCGAGCAACTTGGCGGCGTTCACAGCCGGCGGACCAAAGGCGATGCGTTCGAGCTCCGTGGCCAGCCGCACAAAAGCGGGCCAGGCAACCGCAGTCAGCCCGTTTCCGCCCACGCGATCGACGATCGCCGGGTACAGAGAACGCCATGCGTGACCGAGCGCCCACAGCGCGTGCGGCGCAGCGGCTCCGCAGCCAATTTTGAGCGATTTTGCGATCTGACTCACGACATCGTCGCCGTCGACGCTGGACAGCGAACCGTCGAGCGCGCCGCGCAACCACTCGTCTGCGTCAGCACGTAGAGGATCGAGACTGACGGGATTGTCGCCGGCGCTCGTCACGGCATGGATGCTGGCGACAGCGGTGTCGACGAGTACCGGTAGGAGATCCACGCGAAGGTCGTAGGAGTCAGCGAGCGCGCGGATCCGCTCCTGACCTCGCGCAGTGATCTCACTGATCCCGTCCACGTTCGCAAGCAAGTCGGGAAGCGGCTTGGAGAGCATCGGCCGCCCAGATCGCGTGAACGGCAGCAAGCAGAGGATGTCGTCGGGCCCCCGCTCGTATCGCAGTCGCCACGGGTGGTCGAGCGCGTGGAACGACCCACCGCGCCCCTCGGTCAAGGCGAGCGCAGCGTCGATGCATGTGAGCGCGAAGCCCCGGACGGCGACCCTCGCTCCCGGAGCCAGGCGCTCACGTGACAGCTGCTCCTGAACGGGAAAGACGGTGGTCACCGACGATGGAGACGAGCGCGATACCTGCGTGAGCGCGTCGCTCCACTCGGAGGCATGCCCGGTCGCGATGAGCACTTCGTCATATGGCTTTCCCGACATTCCGAGCCCGTCGGCTCGGATGCCCCAGCCGGCACCCATAGGTTCGATGTCCAGGACACGGTGCGGCACGACGCGAGCTCGCATCGATTCCGGAGCTGACTCGACGATCTTCGCGAACGCGTGCTCCAGGTATCGCCCCACCACCGCGCGAGGCGGGAACGCGTCTAGCGCTGCGTCGCCGAACTCCTTCATGATGGACGGCAGCTGCAGCGAGCGCCACGTGCCGAACGACGGATGGCTGGCAACGTCGGGAACGCGTGCCGGAGTCCACCAAGCGTCGACGATGTCCGCGGCGATGTTCATACGCAGATACGCCGGGTGCCGCGAATCGTAGATGGGGCCAGCGCCCGGCGAGCGGTGAGGCTCGTACAGATCGACTTCGTACATCGCGCGGCTCGTCGAGTGTGATGCATGGTGCACGAGACGCTCCAGCGCGGACATGCCCTTCGGACCCACGCCGACGATGGCGACTCGCACGGTGCTCACGCAGCGCTACGCATCGGACGCAGGCGATTGCAGCGAGTTGACGCGTGCGGCGAGCTCGTCCGCCCCACAGCCCAGCTCGGCCTCCACCCACGCATCGTCGTACACGGTGCGGAGATATCCCGTACCGCCGTCGTGCAGGATGATCGCGCAGCGAGTGCCAGGCGCCAGGGTCGGCGCGAGCCCGGCAAGCGCGACGGCGACTCCGCCCGCGGAAGCGCCGGCGAAGATCGCCTCGCGCTCGACCAGCCGTCGACAGCCGACGACGCAGTCGAGGTCGGTTACGCGCACCACGTGGTCGTGTCGCACAGAGCGGGAAAGCGGAGTCTCGATGCCGGCGCCGAATCCCGGCAGCTTGCGTGGGCCGCGCGTACCTCCGAACAAGGCGCTCCCAACGGCATCCACCGCGACCACGCGCGTCGAGCGCTCGTTCGCACGGAGAAAGTCACAGCAACCGGCGATCGTGCCGGCCGTGCTCGTGGCGACGAGCACGACGTCGATGGCGCCATCGAGAGCCTCGTCGATCTCGCGCATCGTTCCGACGGCATGGGCGCCGGGGTTTTCCGGGTTCGCGTACTGATCCGGCCAGAACGCGTCCGGCGTCTGCTCCAGAAGCTGGGCCACCAGCGCCAGACGCGCCACGAGCAGATCGCCGGTCGCGGGATCCGGCTCCGTGACGACGTGCACCGCTGCGCCGAGCGCGCGCATCGTCTCCACGCTGATCGAAGGCGCACGAGCGTCGACGACGCAGATGAAGGGCATGCCATGGAACCGGCACGCCCGAGCAAGTGCGACACCCAGGTTTCCTGAGCTCGACTCGATTACCGTCGTGCCGGGACCTGCTTTGCCCGACGCGATGGCATCCTGCAGCATTCGCACTGCCGGGCGATCCTTTGCGCTTCCGGTCGGGTTGAAGAACTCGAGCTTCGCCCAGACGTCGATGTCGTGCTCGGCGTACTGTCGCCTCAGCCGTACGAGAGGCGTCGCGCCCACAGTCGCAAGAATTCCGTCGACCGGAGCGCGTACTGAAACCTGGGGACGAGGCTCGCGCGGAGATACCGAGACCGAAGATCGCATTCCGTCTTTATGCCCCGGCGATGGGAGTCAAAACGTAGCGAGCGCCGACGAGAGTCCACCGGTGGCGTGATCTCGGCGTCACCGAGGGCGCTGGTCTGTTGGGCCACGACGCAATTCGGCGAGGAGTCGAGATCGAAACGGCTCGGGAATTGCGTTATCCGCGACCAGTCCCTGATCAGCCTGGTCTCAGGGGTGCGCCGGTGTCGGCTTGGACGCGCCCGCCACGTCTGCTCGATCTGTCGCATCATCTGTGGGTACACGGTCAGGTGTCGGAACGGCTTGATCGCGGCCATGTGACCGATCCCGAGCAGTCCATTTGGCTTCACGTAGACCGCCATCTGGCCGCGGTAGCCGTCTGTCTGGTCCGGGACCCAGCCGATGTGCATGACTCCGTGCACGGTGCGATTGGCGATCTCTGCCGCCCGTCGGGCTCGATCCTCTTCCGGAGCGGTTGGACTGAGGGCCGGCGCTGGCTGCGGGTCGCGCGTGGGCGCGGCAAGCGACGTGCAAGCGCTAGCGTTTCCCTCGATTGGACTACGTGAACCTCGGCAGTAGCGGGCTGCGAGTCTCGCGAATCTGTCTCGGCATGATGAGCTACGGCAGGCACGAGAGCCGCCCGTGGACGCTCGACGATGCCGAAGCGGAGCCGATCATCCGCCGCGCGGTGGAGAGCGGGATCACGTTCTTCGACACCGCGGACGTCTACAACGGCGGCGAAAGCGAGGTTGTAACCGGCCGCATCCTGCGCCAGCTCTTCGGCACGCGCGAGGAGTACGTCCTCGCCACGAAGGTGCACGGGCGGACGATGCCCGGCGAGAACGGTCGTGGCCTCTCGCGAAAGCACGTCCTCGCCTCGATCGACGCGTCGCTGCAGCGGCTCGAGCTCGATTACGTCGATCTCTACCAGATCCACCGCTGGGACCCGCTCACGCCGATCGAAGAGACGATGGAAGCGCTCCACGACGTCGTCAAAGCAGGCAAGGCGCGCTACCTCGGCGCGAGCAGCATGTACGCCTGGCAGCTCGCCAAGGCCCAATCTGCCGCGAAGACGCGGTTCGTGTCCATGCAGAACCACTACAACCTCGTCTACCGCGAGGAGGAGCGGGAGATGATCCCGCACTGCCTCGACCAAGGCGTCGCCGTGCTGCCCTGGAGCCCGCTCGCGCGCGGACTGCTCGCGGGCAACCGTACGCGCGAGGGCGAGAAGCTGACGACACGCGCCAAGACCGACTCCTTCGGCGACAGCCTCTACACGCCCGAGATCGACTTCACCGTCGTCGACCGCGCAGCCGAGGTCGCAGCCGCGCGAGGGGTTCCGGGCGCGCAGATCGCGCTCGCGTGGCTCCTGCACAAGCCCGGAGTGACAGCGCCGATCGTCGGGGCGACGAAGGTCGAGCACCTCGAGGATGCGCTCAGCGCCGAGCAACTGCCGCTGACCACGGACGAGATCGCACGACTCGAGGAGCCGTATCTCCCGCACGTCATCTCGGGTCACTAGCTCGCATCACCCACGGCGCCGACCAGCATGAGAATCACGCGGACGTGACCGAGCTCCGTGTCCGGCGCGATGACCTTGCGGTCTGCGAGCTGGTGGAGGGTGAGCCTTCGCGCGAGCGCCTCGGCGAGGGGGAGGCGCAGCTTCTGGTTGAGCGCTTCGCCTTGAGCGCCAACAACATCACCTATGCGATCAAGGGCGAGGAGCTCGGCTACTGGCGGCTCTTTCCGGCGCCGCTTGGCTGGGGCGTCATCCCCGCCTGGGGCTACGCGCGCGTCGTCGGCTCTCGCTCGCCGTCGCTGCTCGAGGGCCAACGCGTATTCGGCTTGGTTCCAATGGGTACCCGCTTCACCGTCCGGCCGGCTGCGCACTCGCTCGGCTTCGTCGATGCGTCGTCCCATCGCACGGAGCTCGCGCGTGCGTACAACCAGTACCTTGGTCGGAGATGAGGCCAGCGAGACGGCGCTCGTCATGCGGCCGCTCTTCGTCACCTCGGTGCTGCTCGACTTGTCGCTTAGCGAGGAGGCGCCCGACCGCGTGATCCTCACGAGCGCGTCTAGCAAGACCGCCTACGGCCTGGCGCATCTGCGCAGCGAACGCCCGGCGCAGACGATCGGGCTGACCTCGGCCGGTCGCGTCGCCTGGGTGGAGAGTCTCGGGCTCTACGACGCCGTGCTCGCCTACGGGGACCTGGGCGAACTTCGCCCAGAGGGTAGCGCCGTGCTCGTCGACTTCGCGGGTGACCGCGCGCTCGTGCGCAGGGTGCACGAGCAGCTCGGCGAGACGCTCATGCGGTCGATCCTCGTCGGTTTCACTCACGCGCAGGCGGAGGCGAACACGTCCTCGCTCCCGGGTCCAGCGCCCGAGGTCTTCTTCGCCCCCGACGAGATCGTTAGGCGCGGGCGAGAGCTGGGGCAGCGCTACGATGCCGCGTGGGAGCGCTTTGCCGCCGTCGCCGAGCGGACGGTGCGGATCGAACGAGTCACCGCCGGCGAGCAGCTCGTCCGTCTCTACCTGGCCCTACTCGAGGGCAAGACTGACCCGGCCGCCGGTTACGTCGTCAGCCTCGACCCCCGCCCTGGAGACTGAATAGGGACATCCGCCTACGAAACCGACCCTTGCATCGCAAGGTAGCCTTGCGCTATCTTGCATTGCATGCTAGATGGCTCACAGCGTCGTAGTCAGCTGCTCAGAGGGGTGCTCGACATCTGCCTGCTCGCCGTGATAGCCGAGAAGCCGGCGTACGGGTACGAGATGACGAAACGGCTGGTCGAGCGCGGCCTGGCGCCGGTCGCCGAGGGCTCGATCTATCCGATCCTGGGGCGATTCGAGACCAGCGACCTCGTCGAGACGTATCACGAGGCGAGCAACGGCGGGCCACCTCGCAAGTACTACCGAGCATCCGATCGTGGGAAGCAGGCGCTCGAAGAGTGGAAGGCGGAGTGGGCCGCGACGAGCAAGGCGGTCGACGACGTGCTGGCACATACCAAGACGGAGGTACAGAGATGACAGATGTCGTACGCGCGTGTCGTAAGTCGTGGAGACGCCTCGGCGTGCCCAGCGCGGTTGCCGAGGAGATGGCAGCCGAGCTGGAAGCGGAGCTTGGCGAAGCGGCGGCGGACGGTGTGACGCCCGAGAGCTTCGTCGGTGGCGACGCACGGTCGTTTGCAGCACAGTGGGCGTACTCGAGGGGCGTCGTCCGTTCGCGTGCCCGCGTGCTCGTGACGGTGCTCGCAGCGGTCGTCGGCGCGATACCCGGCACGAGCTTCGCACTCTTCGTCGCCTACGGCGGCTCGAGCGAGGCGTTCCAGCAGTCGTTTCCGGGCATCTGGGAGTACCTCGCATCGTCGGGAAGCTGGCTGCTGATCGTCCTCTACGGGCTCGGCGCCCTCTTCGCGTATGCCGGGGCCGTGGGCGCCGTCGCCGGCGTGCTGCGTTGGCGAGACGACCCCGCGGCCGTCGCCACCGCTCGGATTCTCGCCGCCAGTTTGCCGTTCGGCACGGCGGCCGCGATCGGGCTGACAATGGCCTTGGGCTGGACTCAGGACTTCTCGACGAGCGCTTCCGTTGTCCTGGCGGAGGCTCTCCTCGCGACGATCGTGTTCGCTACGGCCGCCGCGTCGGCCCGGTTCTTGGCCGTCAGGTCGCCGACGGCGACCCCAGCGGCAGCCGGTTGAACCGCCCATGATCCCGCGGCGGCCTCGAGCGAGAGGAGAAACCGCTTCCGCTCGAGCCCGCCGCCGTAGTCGACGAGCGCGCCGTTCGCGCCGATCAGGCGGTGACAGGGGACGATCACCGAGATCGGGTTCGAGCCGTTCGCGTGCCCGACTGCCCGAGGGGCCGAAGGCCGGCCGATACGAGACGCGAGCTCGCCGTACGTGAGCGTCTCGCCGTAGGGGATCTCCTGCAGCGCGCGCCAGACGCGACGCTGAAACGGGGTGCCGCGCAAGCCCAGCGGTAGGTCGAACCCAGACCGCTGTCCGGCGAAGTACTCCTCCAGCTGCTCGAGCACGCTGGTGAAGGGCGCCTCCGAGTGCCGCCAATCCGGTTCAACCCGTAGTGCCTTTCGCCCTTCCTGCATGTGCAGCCCGCGCAGCGCGCGCCCGTCGCTGAGCAGCAGGAGCTCGCCGATAGGGCTCTCCACACTCGCGTACAGCAGCTCGTCGACGACGGTCAAGGCTCGAATCCGAGCGACTCGGCCAGCGCCTGCACGGCCTCTGGGGTGGAATGGAGGACGACGGTGTGGTAGGTCTCGATCAGCTCCAGGATCCCCTCGCGCGGCCCCGAGCGCCATTCGGCGCCCTCGTAGAAGGCCTCCTCCTGCGCCTCACGCTCCTCCAGCGAGCAAAACGAGCGTAAGAGGACGTAATGCTCGGCGTCCTCGATCGACGGGCCTTGCCCCACGATGTGGATCCCATGGCGTTCGAGCAACGGCGTGGCCGCGCTCATGCGGCGCCCGAACTCGTCGCGCTCGCCATCGCGAATCCGATACGTCCGGATCTCGAGTATCCGCTCGGTCGCCAACGCCTCAACTCTAGCTGGACGTCTCCGGCGAAGCTTCAAATCGAATAGTCGCTTTACTTTGGAAACTAATAGGTCTAGGATGACACTTTCCCCCGGCAAGAGGAGTGAGCATGGCGTTCCCCGAACAGAAAGTTGCCCTGTCGACTTTCTCAACCGAGGAGCTGCGTCGACGCCTCGATGACCCTGATCTGACACTCGCCGACGTCCGGCCTCTGGCCGCGTACAACGGCTGGCGCCTGAACGGCGAGCTTCGAGGCGGCCACATCCCTGGCGCCGTCGCTTTCCCGAGCGCGTGGCTCGCGAGCGTCGACGAGGCCGAGATCAAGCGGTTGCTCGATGAGAAGGGCATCGTCCCCGGCAGCGAGGTCATCCTCTATGGCGCCGCTCCCGACGACGTCACAGCGGTCCAAGGCAGGCTGATCGAGCTGGGTCACCGAGGTGTAGGCATCTATGAGCACGGCTGGGCGGAGTGGGCGGCCGACGAAACGTTGCCGCTCGAGCGCCTCCCGAAGTACGAGCGCCTCGTCCACACGGGATGGCTCTCGCAGCTCCTCGCCGGCCGCCAACCGGAAGCGGCGCCGGCAGAGCGCTTCCTGCTCTTCCACGTCAACTTCGGAGTCCCCGAGGAGTACCAGGAGAATCATCTACCCGGCGCGCTCTATCTCGACACCAATCTCCTCGAGAACCCGGTCGACTGGAATCGCCGCTCGCCGGAGAAGCTCGAGGCTGCGTTGAGCGCGCTCGGGATCACGCACGACACGACGGTGATCCTCTACGGACGAGACACCGAAGGGCACGCCGACGAGAAGTGGCCAGGGCGTCGCGCCGGGCAGATCTCGGCCTCCCGAGCCGCTCTGATCCTGCACTACTGCGGCGTCGACGACATCCGCCTGCTCGACGGCGGCTACGACGCGTGGGTTCGGGCGGGCAATCCGCTCGAGACCACTCCTCGCGAGTCGACGCCGGTCGCGTCGTTCGGCATCGAGATCCCACAACGCCCGGAAGTCATCGTCGACATCGACGACGCGAAGCAGATCCTTTCCGATCCGAACGGCGCCGCCCTCGTCAGCGTGCGGACCTGGAACGAGCACATCGGCAAGGTCTCGGGCTACAACTACATTCGCCCGGCCGGCCGGATCGCCGGTGACGTCTGGGGCAACTGCGGCTCCGACGCGTACCACATGCAGCACTACCGAAACGTGGACAACACGATGCGCGCCTACCCGGAGATCGCGACCAACTGGGAGGAGGCTGGCATCACCCCCGACAAATGGGTCGCCTTCTACTGCGGAACCGGCTGGCGCGCGAGCGAGACCTGGTTCTACGCCTACCTCATGGGCTGGGAGCAAATCGCCGTCTACGACGGCGGCTGGCACGAGTGGAGCCGGGATCCGGCCTCGAATCCGATCGAGGTCGGGGAGCCCCAGGAACTGGCAGCGTAGAAGCAATTCCTCCCGGAGACAGGACGAGCTCATGATCGGACGCCATTGGCGCGGCCTGGCTCATCGAGAGAGCGCTGAGGCGTACCAAGAGCATCTCGAGCGCGAGACCTTGCCACGGCTTCGCTCGATCGATGGGCACCGTGGCGCGTACGTCCTTCGGCGCGAGCTCGAGGACGAGGTCGAGTTCGTCGTCCTCACCCTCTGGGACTCGCTCGAGGCCGTGCGGCGCTTTGCAGGTGAGGAGTACGAGACCGCCGTTGTCCCGGCGGAGGCTCGCGAGCTGCTTTCGAGCTTCGACGAGAAGGTCGTTCACTACGAGGTTGCGATCGAGTGAGCTGCCGCGAGATCGAACCGCCGTAGGTGCCCGAACTTGTCGTCGAGCTCGGTCCGATAGCTGAGGGTCATCGCGCTCCTTCCTCAATCGATTAGCTTGCGGGTCATGGCGTTGATCGCGATCCGCCAGAGGACGAGCCCGAAGACGACGAGCACGCCAATGCGGGCGAGATCCTCCCACCCCTCGAAGCCGAAGACGGCGTGCCGAACCAAGACGACGCAGTGGTGGAGCGGGTTGAGCGCGGCGAGCGCCTGCGCCCAGCGCGGGAACTCGTCCAGCGGGAAGAACGAGCCTGCGAGGAGGAAGAGCGGCGTGAGCACCGCGCTGACGACGTAGTTGAAGTTCTCGAACGACTTGGAGTAGCCGGCGACCGAAATCCCGAAGCACGCCCAGCCGAAACCGGCGATCCAGGCGATGAACGGCACGGTGAGCATTCCCCAGGACGGGTCGAGCCCGAACACCATCGCGACGAGCATCGGCACGCAGCCGTACACGCCGGCACGCGTCGCGATCCAGAGCGCCTCGGCGCTGACGAGCTCCTCGGTGTCGACAGGCGCCGCGAGGATGGCGTCGTAGGTCCGCTGGAATTGGTACTTGACGAAGGTCCCGAACATGGCCGGGAACGCGCTCGAGAACAGAACCGCGGTCGCCACCGTCCCGGTCCCGACGAAGTCGACGTAGTCGTAGCCGCCGATCGTGCTCACGAGCGAGCCGAATCCGAAGCCGAACGCCAGGAGGTAGATCGTCGGCTCGACCGTCGAGGAGAACGTGCTCGACTTCCAGTAGGACGAGTAGTTCACGACCTCTCGAACGAGCACACCGGTGAGAGCGGTTCGCTCCAGCCGCCCCAGGCGCGCGCCGCGATCTTCGACCGTCGCCATCAGCTGATCTCCTCGCCCGTGAGCAGGACGAACACGTCTTCGAGGTTGGCCGGGCGACGGTCGCCGTCGATCGCGAGACCGTTTGCGGCATCGACTCCGAGAATCGAGATGCTCGTTCCGGTCCGCCGGGTGCGCAGGCCCGCGGCGCCGGCCTCGGCCGCGACCTCGGCGAGCCGGGCGGGCGGGCCGTAGACCTCGAGCGCCTCCCGTCCGGCGTGCTCCTTCACGAGCTCCGAGGGCGAGCCGGCGGCCACCGCGCTGCCGTGCGACATGATCAGCACGGTATCCGCCAGTCGCTCGGCCTCCTCGATGTAGTGCGTCGACATCAGGATCGTCGTGCCCTCGCTGCGAAGCGCGTCGATGAGCGCCCAGAGCTCCTGGCGTACCTGTGGGTCGAGACCGACGGTCGGCTCGTCCATCAGCACGAGCTGCGGGAGATGCACGAGCGCCCGAGCGATCAGCAATCGCCGGCGCATCCCTCCCGAGAGCTTGTCGACACGGGAGGCGCGCCGATCGATCAGCTTCGCCATCTCGAGCGCCCGCTCGATCGCCTCTCGCCGGTACGGGCGGGCGATTCGATAGAGGTGCGCGAACACGAGCAGGTTCTGCTCCACGGTCAAGGTCGTGTCGAGGTTGTCGAGCTGCGGCACCACGCCGAGCAGCGCGCGAGCCTGCTTGGACTCCCCCGGGAGCTTGAAGCCGAGGAGCTCGAGCTCTCCCTCGTCGGCGATCGACTGGGCGGTCAGGAGCCGCATCGTCGTCGACTTGCCGGCGCCGTTCGGGCCGAGCAGCCCGACGCAGGTGCCCACCGGCACATCGAGGTCGAGCCCGTTCACGGCAGTGATCTCGCCGTAGCGCTTCACGACGCCGCGGAGGCGTATCGCCAAGTCGGGCACGCCGATCAGCTTGCCATGCTCGAGCGAGCGGCCGTGCTCAGTGGCGTCCTGCGGTTCCTGCGTGCGCGGCCTTCACTCCGAGGATGAGCTGGCTGTCGCCGAACTCGTGCCAGAGGTAGCCGTGCTCGACGGCCTCGCGGTAGCTGCGTTCGAGGAGCTCACCCCCGGCCTCCGCGCGCAGCAGCTCGAGATGCGAGGAGTCCGACTCGTGCAGCCCCGTCAGCAGGCCGTCGATTGCTCGTAGGCCTCGTTCAGGGGTGACGACGTGATTCGTCCAGCCTTCGCGGGCCTCGACCGTGCCGTCAGGCCCGGCGACCGTCTCCAGCGCGCGAACGACCGTCGTGCCGGTGGCGATCACGCGTCCACCCCACGTGCGTACGGCATTCACCAGCCTCGCGGTGTGCTCGGGAACGCGGTAACGCTCCGGGTACGGGTGCTCGTTGCTCTCCGGTGAGGAGACGCCCGCGTGCAGCGTGATGGGCGCGATGAGGACGCCCTCGGCGACGAGCCGCGTGATCAGCTCGGGGGTGAACGGCCGGCCGGCGCTCGCCATCTCCGCGCTGCCGGGCTCGATCGCGTACACATTCTGATACGCGGCCAACGGCCAGCGGCGAGGCACGTAGCCGTAGCGAATCGGATGACCGTGCGCTTCCAGATAGGGCGCGACCGGCTGCGGGAGCTCGAGACGCGCGAGCCACAGCCGCGCGCCAGAGTACGGAGCGAGGATCTCCGCGACAGCGCCACCGGGAAGCGCCAGCCGGTCCCGCACATGGACTGCGTCGAACGGCCGACCCCCTGAGCGGAGCTCCACGACCCAGAAGCGGTCGTCGTCCCGTCCCTGCGCGGGAGTCGACAGGTGGAGCTCGAGCGGAGTCCCGTCGGCGGCCGTCACCGAAAGCGCCGCGGGCATGGTGGCCGAGGTGTTGACGACGATCAGGTCGCCAGGCGCGAGGAATCGAGGCAGTTCGGAGAACCGGCTGTGCACGATGGAGTCGTCGGTCGGGCCGGTGACGAGTAGACGAACGTCGTCACGCGCCAGTCCGCGCGCCTCGGGCGGCTCGTGCGCTTCGAGGCGAGCGGCGGGCTCGATCGAGAGCATGCTCATGTCGAGACTCGGACGAGGTCGCGAGCACGATAGAGCCCGCTCGGGAGGTCGCCCTCGATCAGCGCGAGGAGACCCGGCACGCTCTCCTCCGGCGGCGGCCGGTCGGAGATGTCCGCGCCAGGAAAGGCGTCCTGTTGCATCTGCGTGCGCATGTCGCCCGGATCCGCGGCGTAGACCCGGAGATCCGCGTGCTCGGCGCCGAGAACGGCTGTCACCTGTGCGAGCGCTGCTTTCGAGGAGCCGTAGCCGCCCCAGCCCTCGTAGGGTTCGACCGCAGCGTCGGAGCTCACGTTGACGATCCGCGCGCCCTCGCTCAGGTGGGGCAGCGCCAGCTGGACGAGATCCAGCGGGGCGAGCACGTTGACCTCGTAGACCCGCCGTAGCTCGTCGAGTGGATACGCGGCGAGCGCGGGCAGCGGCGTGGGGCCGAGCGCACTCGCGTTGTTGACCAGGAGATCTATCGGTTTTCCGACAGTCCCGACCAGCCGTTCGAGGTGCTCGGGATCGGCGACGTCTCCCGCGAGCGCGACTACTCCGTCGAGCCCACCGACCGCGCGGTCGAGCGCATCGCCGTCGCGCGCGTCGACCGCGAGTTGCCAGCCTCGCTCGGACAGAGCGCGGGTCAGGGCGAGCCCGAGTCCGCGCGAGGCGCCGGTAACGATCCCGTTCATCAACCTGAGGCTCAGGCCGCGGTCGGCGCGCCGTGTCGTGCGACGACGCGGTCGTAGTTGAGTCGCAAGAGCGCGATCACGTCTCGCACGTCGTCGTCCGACTCGATCCTGCGAGCGCCAAAGCCTGGCTTGCCGGGGAAGACCGGGTGGTAGTCGATCCTGCCCGCCGCATGGAGCTCGTGCCAGACGCCCTTCGGAAACCCGATGTGGAGCGCATGATCGCCGTGGAGATGTCCGATCTCCTTCCGGTCGACCGTGAACCCGAACTCACCGCGAGAGCCGATTCCGGCCTCCACTCCGGGCCAGGACGTGACTTCCTCGGTGATCTGACGGCTGGGCGTTCGTGTCTCTCGCATGCTGCCTCCTCGGTGTCGAAACGATTGATCACTTGCAATGTACAAGTTCAAGTTAACTTGAAGTCAAGCGCAGGATGTGCTTTCCTGTCCGGGTGTCGGCTTTGCTCACCATCGGCGAGGTCTCCCGCCGCAGCGGCGTTGCCGCGTCGGCCCTGCGCTTCTACGAGGAGCGAGGACTCATCGACTCCGAGCGGCAGGGCTCCGGTCACCGTCGCTATCCGAGAACGGTCCTACGCCGGATCGCCTTCATCGTGTTCGCCCAACGAGTTGGGCTCACACTCGAGGAAGTCGGCGTCGAGCTCGCGAAGCTTCCTGGCGACAGAGCGCCGAGCCGCCGCGACTGGTCGCGCCTCTCGAGCGGCTGGGAAGCCCGGATCGACCGGCAGATCGCAGAGCTCGGCCGCCTCAGGGCCGGGCTGACCGAGTGCATCGGCTGCGGGTGCCTTTCCCTCGATCGCTGCAAGCTCGCCAATCCCGGCGACCGGGTGGCCGGCCTCGGCGCTGGGCCGCGCTTCTGGCTCGGCGACACGCGGCGCGCAGATCTCTAGTCGCGGTGGGTGGATTCGCCGCGACTGCGCTGACGGATGCAGGAGTGGCACGGCCGACTCCCAGCCGCCGCGCAAGACCGCGACGAGCGACGGCGGGGTGACAACGGATGCCTCGACGCCGGTGGGGCGACGGCCGGGGTCTTCGTATCCTGCTGGAGTCCAGCGCAGCAGCTCCGGCCCGATGACGATCCACGGCGCCCGGTCCCGCAACACGAATGTGCCGTCGGGAAGGTCGTCGAGCGTCGCTCGACGGTGGAGCTGCGCGCGTGCTTTCGGACCGACGCGCTCGGCGTGGAGCTGAGCATCGATCGCGTCTGCGCCGATTCGGCTCGGGTGTAGCTCGCGCCAGATCGCGCCGAAGCGGACGTAGTCCTCACGGCGACAAAGCGCGCACGGCCGATGGCCAGCGGCGAATGCGGTCGCTTCGTCGAGAAAGAAGAGCTCGGTGAACTTGCCCGGCTGGAGCAGCGGGGCCCGATGCCAACCGCGGAACTCGAGGCGGCAGGCGATCCAGCGCTTGCCGTTGTAGCGGCGGCGGATGCGTCCGCTCTCGTCGTGGAGACAGCCGCGGTTGCCGTACACCAGTCCGCGACTCGGATCAGCGATCAGCTCGCCCAGCGGCGTGACCCGATTCCGCAGCGGCATCCTGAGAGACTAGGCTGACGCGATGCGGTACGAACGATTAGCGGCCTTCCTGCGCGTCCTGCCGCTGTACGGCCAGGATAGAAAACGCGGCGACCTCCGCGACTGAACGCCCGGGCGCAGCACCCGCCCGCGTTCCCTTCGTCGAAAGGAGCGTCGTGATCACCGTTCTCGCCGTCGCTGCCGCCACCTGGGGCATCGCGATGGCCCTGGCTCCGCTCCTGCAGATCCGCGCCATCCGTGCCCACGGTTCGTCCGCGGGCGTCTCGGTCGGCTACCAACAGGTCCTGCTCGTCGGCTTCCTGCTCTGGCTCGGCTATGGCGTCGCCCTCGGCAACACCGCGCTGATCGTCGCGAACACCGTCGCCACCTTCACCTCGGTCGCGACGATCACCGTGGCACTCCGGTTCCGCGCTCGCTGACCATCCGCACGAATCCTCGACCTCATCGCGCCGGGCCGCCTTGCGTATCCGCTGATGTACACGGGCGTGGGCGCTGGGCGCCGCTTACGACGTTGCGCGTGCTTGCGCGTCTGCGAGCAGGAGCTTACCGATCGCCTGCGCACGACGTGCGGCCTCGCGGTCGCCCTCGCCGGCTGCCACGATCGAGCCCTTCATCAGGATGTGCCACCTACGCGCGAAGTCCTCGGGGTCGGCCACGCCTGCGTCGGCTGCGAGCCTCTGGAGGAACGAGCGGATGGTTGCGAGATGCCCGACGGTCGCCCTGCGCACCGGGCTCGCCCGATCCGTGAGCTCGAGGAGCACGTTGATGAAGGAGCAGCCGTCGAAGTCGTCGGTCCTGAACCACGCGTCGAAGACGTCGAAGATGGCCAGAAGTCGCTCGGCCGGGTCATCGGCACGCTGCTCGACCTCGGCCTGAAGCCATTCCTGCGTCCAGCGCTGCTCCCGCCGGCGCAGGAACTCGAGCACGAGCTCGTCCTTCGAGCCGAAGTGCCGGTAGAGGGTCATCTTGGCGACGCCCGACTCAGCGATGATGCGGTCGACACCGACCGCGCGGATGCCGTTGCGCGAGAAGAGCTCGTACGCCGTGTCGAGGATGCGCTCGCGCGCGTTCCTGGTGGCGCCGGTTATGGGTTCGCTCATCGTCATTACGAAACTTCGTTCGTCTTGCTCGCCATGGTACCGACCTGTCTCACGGTGAAGGAAGCGGGGACACTGGAAGGAGCCGTGCTCGCGCTAGCCGCGGCGGACCCGAATGCGCCCGCCGCGACATCCCCGCTTCCACTCAGTACCGATACTGATCCGACTTGTACGGGCCCTCGGTCGGGACACCGATGTACGCCGCCTGCTCGGGGCGGAGCTCGGTCAGGTTCGCGCCGAGCGCCTCGACGTGCAGCCGCGCGACCTTCTCGTCCAGGTGCTTGGGGAGGACGTGGACGCCGAGCGGGTACTCGTCGGTGCGATTGAAGAGCTCGATCTGCGCGATCACCTGGTTCGTGAAGGAGTTGGACATCACGAAGCTCGGGTGGCCGGTGGCGTTTCCGAGGTTGAGTAGGCGGCCCTCTGAAAGGACGATGATTGCCTTCCCGTCGGGAAAGACCCACTGGTCGACCTGCGGCTTGATGACGATGCGCTCGACGCCCTCGGTGTCCGCGAGCCCCGCCATGTCGATCTCGTTGTCGAAGTGGCCGATGTTGCCGACGACTGCTTGGTGCTTCATCCGGCGCATGTCCTGAACGGTGATCACGTCCTTGTTGCCGGTCGCCGTGATGAACACGTCGGCCGTCTCGACCACGTCCTCCAGGCGCTGCACCTCGTAGCCCTCCATCAACGCCTGCAACGCGCAAATGGGGTCGATCTCGGTGATGGTGACGCGGGCGCCCTGGGCGCGCAGCGACTCGGCCGAGCCCTTGCCGACGTCCCCGTACCCGCAGACGACGCACAGCTTTCCCGCGAGCATCAGATCGACCGCGCGGTTGATGCCGTCGACGAGTGAGTGCCGGCACCCGTAGAGGTTGTCGAACTTGCTCTTCGTGACCGAGTCGTTGACGTTGATCGCCGGGAAGAGCAGGGTCCCGGCCGAGGCCATCTGGTACAGGCGATGCACTCCGGTCGTCGTCTCCTCGGTCACGCCCTTGATCTCCGCCCCGACCCCCGTCCACCTTTGGGGGTCGGACGTAAGCGAGCGCAGCAAGAGCGCGAGCACGATGCGGAACTCCTCCGAGTCGGCGCCTGCCGGGTCCGGCACTGCGGCGGTGCGCTCGAACTCCACACCCTTGTGGACGAGCATGGTTGCGTCACCGCCGTCGTCGAGCAGCATGTTCGGGCCGCCCTCGGGCCAGGTCAGCGCCTGCTCGGTGCACCACCAGTACTCCTCGAGGGTCTCGCCCTTCCAGGCGAACACCGGAATGCCCTTTGGCTCGTCCGGGGCGCCATCCGGGCCGACCGCGACAGCGGCTGCGGCGTGATCCTGCGTCGAGAAGATGTTGCACGAGCACCAGCGCACCTCCGCGCCGAGCGCGACGAGCGTCTCGATGAGCACCGCCGTCTGAATCGTCATGTGCAGCGAGCCGGTGATGCGGGCGCCGCGCAGCGGCTGCTCGGCTGCGTACTCGCGTCGCACCGACATCAGGCCGGGCATCTCGTGCTCGGCGAGGCCGATCTCCTTGCGGCCCCACTCGGCCAGGGCGAGGTCGGCCACCTTGAAGTCCAGGGCCGGCAGCTCACGCACTTCGGTCTGAGTCATGCGTCACTCCTTCATCTGGGTTGGATGAGGAACGAGTCACCTCGAGCAAGTAGGCGACCATCACGTCCTCGTCTGCGAAGCGTAGGTGATACGCATCGGAGAGCTGTTCGACACGGTCGATTTGGCCCTTGTTCTGCATGAAGAACGGGCCGAAGGGAAAGAAGCTGAAGTCCACGATCTTGGCCTTGAGCCCGCCTGTGGCGAGCAACCTGCCGGTCTGAGTCTGACCCAGGATCGACAGCTGCATGACGTACGCGATTCCGTCCTCGGTGAGAAGCCGTGGCAGGAGCCGGATGAAGTGGTCGAGGAGGTTGCGTCCCCAATAGTCGAGCGGCCGGTGCCCGCTCGGCTCCTCGTACGGATCGACGGGCATCTGATACAGGCTCGCGGCGATCAGATCGAAGCGCTCGGTCGGCTCCCACTGGTACAGATCGACGGTCTCACCCGTGAGCCGGTCGGCGACTCCGTTGCGAAACCCGTTCGCCAGGGTGTTCGCGACGGCGCTCTCGTCGATGTCGATCGCATGCACGCGAGCCGCGCCGTTCAGCGCGAGCTGGACGGAGAGGATTCCGCAGCCGCAGCCGACGTCGAGGCAGGCCTGCTCGCGGCCGAGCGTCCCGTCGAACAGCGTCTTCCAGACAAGATAGCTCCCCGTCGTCGGCACGAAGACGCCCTCGTCGACCATGAGCTTCGGGAACGGCAGCGGGAAGACGACGCGACCCTGTTCATCGCTCCAAGGCTCGGCTGGGGAGGCGTCGGGCTCGAGTCCGAGCAGGCGCTCGTCGAGCGGTGGCCGCTTGCGGCCGGGCTTCGTGTCGGCGACCGTGGTCGCGAGGGCCGCGATGTGCTCCGGCGTCACGCCGCAGCAGCCACCGATGATCTGGGCGCCTTCCTCGCGCCAGGCGAGGCCGAGCTCGGCATAGGCCGCGGGGTCGATCTTCTCGTCGAAGCGCCAACGCGAGCCCGCCATATGACCGAGGTTCGGATACACGCCGAGCGGGAGGTCGGTGAAGTCCCTGAGCCAGGAGATCATTCCCGGCACGTGGTCGACAGGGAGGCAGTTGATCGCGAGCGCGCCGACGCCCATCTCCTCGAACCTGCCGGCCGCGCGCCCGAAGAGGTCGCCCTCGGGCGGGCCCCAGTGCTGTCCGAACACCCCGCAGACGCCGTGCCGGCAGCGCCGGAACGAGAGCCAAACCGGGAGTCCGGTCTCGAGCAGCCGCTCGACGGTCTCGAATACCTCCGGGTCGCGCACGAGTGTCAGCGTCTCGAGCAGGATCAGGTCCGGCGGCTCCTCGGCGAACACGCTGGAGAGCAGCTCGAGCGTTCCCCGGCGCTGCGGGGAGTTGACCTCCTCCGAGATCGCGAACGCGACGGCGCAGTCGTTCTCACGGCGCCCCTCCTCGATAGCGCGGCGCGCGAGCCGGATGCCGAGGCGGGCGATGTCCATCCAGTGCACGGCCTCTCCGGCGGGTCCCGCTCGAAGCTCGAGCTCCGGCGTCGAGAGGATGGACCACGTATCGGTCGAGAGGACGTTGCAGCCCGCGTCGACATAGCTTCGGTGCACATCGAGCACGGCCTGCGGCGCGCGGAAGAGCGCCCAGGTTCCCCAGAGCTCCGGATCGGGAGCGACGTTCGAGCGTTGCCGCCTTTCGAGCTCCGTGGCCACCCCGCCGTCCAGGACGACACAGCGCTCAGCGGCGAGCATCTCCTCGAGCTTGCGGTACGCGGACGAGGAGGACGCGGTGCGCGATCTCTGGACCGACGCGCTCACGCCTATCCTGTGGCGAACGTCGGCGCGCCGAGGCCGCCAGGTTGGTCGGAGGCCGCGATCTCCGCGAGGGATGTGGCCGGCCGAGCGCCCACGTGCGAGATCACCTCGGCCGCCGCAAGCGAGCCGAGCCGCCCGCACGACGGGAGGTCGTGGCCGTGACTGAGCCCATAGAGGAACCCCGCGGCGTAGAGATCCCCGGCGCCGGTCGTGTCCACCAAACGCCCGACCTGAACCGCCTCCACCACGTGAACCTCGTCGCGGGTGACGATCAACGAACCCTGCTCGCTCCGGGTGAGCGCCGCGATCTCGCACTCCCCGCGAACCCTGTGCATCGCCTCGTCGAAGTCGTCCAGCTCATACAGCGAGCAGATCTCGGACTCGTTCGCGAACAGCACGTCAACGTGATGCTCGACGAGCTCGCGGAACGCCTCCCGGTGGCGATCCACACAGAACGGATCGCACAGGCTGAGCGCCACTCTCCGCCCCGCCGCATGTGACATCCGAGACGCGACCCGAAAGGCCTCCTGCGCGGCGGGTGGGTCGAAGAGATACCCCTCCAGGAAGAGGATGTCGCCTCGCGCGATCAAGGCCTCGTCGACGTCCTCCGGGCGCAGCACCACGGACGCGCCGAGGAACGTGTTCATCGTCCGCTGCGCGTCCGGCGTCACCAGGATCAGACAGCGCCCGGTCGAGGGACCGGCAGCCAGAGCCGGGGTGTCGTAGCCAACGCCTGTCGAGCGCAGATCCTCCCCGAAGGCCTCACCCAGCTCGTCGTTTTTGACCTTGCCGACGTAATGCGCGCTGCCGCCGAACGACGCCACCCCGACCGCCGTGTTCGCCGCGGCGCCGCCGGAGATCTGGATCCCCGGCCCCATCGCGCCATAGAGCGACTCGGCCCGGGTCTCGTCGATCAGGTGCATCGTTCCCTTGGCCAGCCCGAACTCGGCCAGGAACTCGTCGTCCTCGTGCGCGATCACGTCGACCAGCGCGTTGCCGATCGCGATGACGTCGATGTCGCTGGCTGCGCTCATGCTTGCTAGGCGACCTGGGCTGCGCGCGCCAGCCCTGCGGCCTCGCGCAGCATGTCGGCCTTGTCGGTCTGCTCCCACGTGAAATCCGGATCGTCGCGGCCGAAGTGGCCGTAGGCCGCCGTCTTCGCGTAGATCGGGCGCCGGAGGTCGAGGTCGTGCAGGATCGCTCCCGGCCGCAGGTCGAAGTGCTCTACGACGAGCTCACGGATGCGGGAGACCGGGACCGCCTCCGTCCCGAAGCACTCGACCTGGATCGAGAAGGGGTGCGCGATGCCGATCGCGTAAGCAACCTGCAGCTCGCAGCGGTCGGCCAGTCCGGCGGCGACGATGTTCTTCGCGACGTAGCGGGCGGCGTACGCGGCCGAGCGGTCGACCTTCGTCGGGTCCTTGCCCGAGAAAGCGCCGCCGCCGTGGCGTGCGGCGCCGCCGTAGGTGTCGACGATGATCTTCCGGCCCGTCAGGCCCGTGTCGCCCATGGGGCCACCGACGACGAACCGCCCCGTCGGATTGACGTAGACGAAGTCCTTGTGCTCGAGCCGCGCCTCGTCGTACAGATCCCGAGGCAAGATCGGGTGGAGCACGCGCTCGATCAGATCGGGCTTGATCAGCACCTCCGAGTCGAGATCGTCCGCGTGCTGAGTCGAGATCAGGACGCGCTCGATCTCCACCGGACGCTGGACACCGTGCTCGTCGACCTCGTAGCGCACCGTGACCTGAGCCTTACCGTCCGGCCTCAGATAGCGCAGCTCGTCCGCCTTACGCACTTCCGCGAGTCGCTTGCAGATCCTGTGCGCGAGCATGATCGGCAGCGGCATCAGCTCTTCGGTCTCGTGGCAGGCGTAGCCGAACATCATTCCCTGGTCTCCCGCTCCCAGCTTGTCCAGCGGATCGTCGTCGGCGTCGTGCTGCGCCTCGTAGGAGACATCGACCCCCCGGGCGATGTCGGGCGACTGCTCGTCGACGGCGACGATCACGCTGCACGTCTTGGAGTCGAAGCCGTACTCGGCCTTCGTGTAGCCGATCTCGGCAATCTTCTCCCGCACGACGCGCGGGATGTCGACGTAGGTCGAGGTCGTGATCTCACCACCCACGAGCGCGAGGCCCGTCGTGACGAACGTCTCGCAGGCCACTCGCCCGTACGGGTCCTCACTCAGGATCGCGTCGAGAACCGCGTCCGAGATCTGGTCGGCCATCTTGTCCGGATGACCTTCGGTGACGGACTCGGAAGTGAACTGAAACTCTCCGGCAGGCTGTTCGTGCGTCATCGCGCATCTCTCCTCGGTCGGCGTCCGAGCCGGACGCTCTCAGGGTGGGCGTAGCTCCATCCGGAGAGTAGGATCGATTCGACAGTATGGCAAGGAAACCGAACATCGTTCGTTCGTCGAGCCATTACACGCCCCTGGACCGAATCGATCGCGTGCTCGTGCTGGAGTTGCAGAAGAACGCGCGCGTGTCCAACAAGGATCTCGCGGCGTTGGTGGGACTCTCGCCCTCGAGCTGCCTCGAGCGCGTTCGCCGGCTGCGCGAGCGTGGCGTTCTCTCCGGCTTTCACGCCACCGTCGACCCTGCGCTCCTCGGCCGGCCCACCCAGGCGCTCATCTCCGTTCGGCTGCAGGTGCATCACCGCCACCTGATCGACGACTTCTACGACCACGTGCTCGAACTGCCCGAATCGATCGCGGTCTTCCATGTCACCGGCTCGGACGACTACCTTGTCCACGTCGCCGTGGCGGACACAGAAGGTCTCCGTGCGCGCGTGCTGGATCTCACCGCGCGCGACGAGGTCGAGCACGTGGAGACACGGCTCATCTTCGAGGTTGTCCGCAAGCCGGCGATCGAGCCCCTCTGAGGCCGAATGCCGAGTCGCTCGTTCGTGCCACACGTTGCATGGAGATAGACCGGTCTGTATCATCGCACACGCGAACACC
>JBPCMD010000102.1:0-17842 GCA_051002595.1 Gaiellaceae bacterium | reverse complement strand
CTGGCTCGAGGGTTGGCCGATTCTTTGCGGCAGAGCCAGGTTGGCGCGGAGCACCGGCCGGAGGACGGCTTCGCCGGCCGGGAGGCCTGAAACGACGGTCCGTGTGGGAGGCACGGAAGGAGGGATTCGCGGAGGAACCATGGGGTTCCCCCGCGCTGAGAAGGAGGAGGCTCGTGGGGTAACCACGGGTTCCCGCACGCTACTAGCCGAAGAACGCGCGGGCGACTTCGTACCACTCGGCGGGGACGGTCTTGAGCTCGCGTGTCGCCTCCTCCAGAGAGACGTCGACGATCGCGTCTCCGTGAAGCGCGGCCATGCGGCCGAAGCGGCCTTGGTGGACGAGGTCGGCCGCCTCCAGGCCGAAGCGGGTCGCCAGGACACGGTCTCGCGCAGTCGGAGTTCCGCCGCGCTGGACGTGTCCGAGGACGGTCACGCGCGTCTCGAAGCCCGTCCGCTCCTCGATCTCGCGGGCCAATGCGTCCCCCACGCCGCCCAAAACGACGTGTCCGAACTGGTCGCTGTCGCGGGCCTCGCGCGCGACGGCCTGCCGCTCGCCGGACTCGTACGTCAGCTCGTACCCTTCGCTGACGACCACGATCGAGAAGTCCTTGCCTCCGTCGTGCCGCTTCACGAGCTCCCGGCAGGCCTCTTCGACCGTGATGGGCTGTTCCGGGATGAGGATCACGTCGGCGCCTCCGGCGATGCCGCTCATGACCGCGATCCAGCCCGTATGCCGGCCCATGACCTCGACGACCATCGCGCGGTTGTGCGACTCGGCGGTCGAATGGAGGCGATCGATCGCCTCGGTGGCGATCGTGACTGCGGTGTCGAAGCCGAAGGTGTAGTCGGTGCCCGAGAGGTCGTTGTCGATCGTCTTCGGAACTCCGACGACGGGGAAGCCGTGCTCCCGGTGGAGACGTGCCGCGACTCCGAGCGTGTCCTCGCCCCCGATCGCGACCAGTGCCTCGAGGCGCTTCTCGGCGAAGTTGCGACGCAGCGCGTCGACGCCGCCGTCGATCTTGTAGGGATTCGTCCGGGTGGTTCCCAGGATCGTGCCTCCACGGGGCAGGATCCCGGAGACCTCGCGTCGACCGAGCGGGGAGAAGATCCCGTCCGTGAGCCCCTTCCAGCCGTCGCGGACGCCGAGCAGCTCGTGATCGCGTTCGGTCGAGCGGCGGACGACGGCGCGGATCACGGCATTCAGCCCGGGGCAGTCGCCTCCACCGGTCAGAATGCCGATGCGCATCACGTCAGGCGAGGGCGAGGCAAGCCTCCCCCTACACATCCGGTGGTTCGGTCCCGACGAGCGCCGCGACGTTGCCGGCGGTCACGAGAACCCCGTCGACACCCGCCCGCTCGAGCTCCGCGACGTCGTCGACGGTTGCGTCATGGAGATCGGCGATGGCGAGCTTTCCGGCGGGTACGTCGTGCAGAAGCGCTAGCAACACCTCCAGCGGATCCTCATCCGAGTCCGGCCCTGCGGAGAGCAGGAATATCTCCGGATCGAGGTCGATCAGCACGCGCTCGAGGGCGGTGGAATCCGAGACGCGGACGACGCACTCGAGGCCGAGCGCGCGTCCCTGGTCCCAGGCATTTGCATCAGAGACGACGACGGCGTCCGCGGCCCGCACGCTCGCCTCTCCCGCGCCGCCCAAGTGCAGAAGCGGAAGCTGGGACGACGCGCGAACCGCGTCCGCGCCTCGGCGGACGCCGAGACCGTCGGCGCCGTCGCGCTCGGCCGCGCTGGCCGCGGCGGCGTCGCCCACCTCCACGAGAATCGAGATGCCGTCGCCTTCGGCGATCGCCTGGCTCAACCTGCTCACCGCGGGCATCGTAATCGCCGCGCAATCCAACCTGTCCGGGACATCTATCGTCTCTGTCTCCATGCGGACTTCCGTCGTTCTCGTGATCGCGCTGCTCCTCGCGGGCGCCGCTCAAGCCGCGCGGGTCGTCGGCACCACCGGCAGCGATCGTCTTGTCGGTACCGCAAGAGCAGACACGATCCTCGGACGGGAAGGGCGGGATCGACTGCTGGGGAACACCGGAACCGACTTCTTGCACGGCGGGCCAGGCAGCGATGTGGTCGACGCCGGGCCGGGCGCCGACCGGATCGTCGTCCAGTACGACGGGGCGAGGGACACCGTGCGCTGCGGCTCCGGCTCGGATGTCGTGAACGCAGACCTCGTCGACCGCGTCGCGACGGACTGTGAACTCATCGGTCGCCGGCTGTCCCGCGATCCGTACACAGGCCCCGAGGCGCAGCACGAGTCGGAGGTGGAGCCGGACAGCCTCACCGTGGGACGCACCACCGTCGCCACCTTTCAGGTCGGGCGGCGGTTCAGCGGCGCGGCGGACAACGTCGGCTTTGCCGTGTCGTCGGACAACGGGAGAATCTGGCGAAGCGGACTCCTGCCCAGCCTGACGCGCGCGAGCGTGCCGGCGGGCCCGAACGAGCGGGCGAGCGACCCGGTCGTCGCCTACGACGCGGTCAATCGCGTTTGGCTGATCGCCACGCTGGCGCTCGAGGGGCAGGTCACGCGCCTGACCGTCAGCCGCTCGACCGACGGCTTCACCTGGGGAGCTCCGGTGACCGCGATCGAAGACACGTCACCGAACGGCATCACGTTCGACAAGAACTGGATCGCCTGCGACAACGGGCGGGCCAGTCCTTTCCTCGGCCGTTGCTACCTCGTCTACACCGACACGCTTCGCTCCGATCGGCTCGCCGCGATCACGTCGATCGACGGCGGGACGACGTGGTCGGCGCCGGTTGGGATCCCGGTGACGGATGCGGTCGGCGCGTTCCCGGTCATCCGCCAGTCGGGAGAGCTCGTCGTCGTCTACCTCTGGTCCGGGAACCGCCTCGGCTCGTCCGTCTCGACGGACGGCGCGGCGAGCTTCGGCCCGCCCGCGGTCGTCGCCGAGCTCCAAGTTCGGTCCATCCGTGGACTTCGCTTCTTCCCGCTTCCCTCCGCGGATCTCGATCCCACCGGACGCGTGTGGATCACCTGGCACGACTGCCGCTTCAGCTCCGGATGCGCTCAGAACAGCGTCGTTGTCTCGACCTCGGCCGACGGTCGCTCGTGGACGGCGCCTACGAGGGCGACGAGGGGACGGGATTCATTTCTCCCCGCCATCGGCATCCATCCGACTACCGGCCGAGTTGCGATCGTCTATCACGTCGTTCGGCCGGGAGGAATCGACGTCGAGCTGGTCGAGTCGCGTGCTGTGGCGCCCGGACGTCCGGTCAGCTTCACGACTCCGCGGCGCCTGTCGGCGCAGACCATGCGCCCGGAATGGTCGCCGAACACGGTCTCCGGACGGATGCTCGCCGACTACCTCTCCGTGCACTACGCGGGAGACCGCCCGCTCGCAGTCTGGATCCTCGCCTCCGAGCCGGTCGGGCAGAGCTTGCGGCAGGCGGTTTACGCGACGAGGGGCTAGAACTCGGCTTCCTCCAAGACTGCGAGGCGGGCCCAACCCGCAAACCTGGCTCGCCGGAAGCGACCGGGAGCCTGCAGCCTCAGAGGCCGATCGGGTGCCAGACGGTCTTCAGCTCGAGGAACGCCTCGATCTCCCACGGGCTCTGCTCGTCCGCCGACGAGCGCACGACGCGCTTGACGTTTTCCGCCGCCAGCTTCTCGAACTCCGCGGCCGCCCCGTCCACACCGGTCAGGTCGATCGCGTTCACGTCCATGTGGCCGGCGAGCCACGGGGCGAGCTCGTCGCGGAATCCGGTGAGGATGTTGACGGCGCCGCCAGGGAGATCGGACGTGGCAAGCGCCTCGGCCAGCTCCATCGCCGCGAGTGGGTGCGTTTCGGACCCGACGACGACGACGGTGTTGCCCCCCACGAGGGCCGGGAGGAGCCGCGAGACGATGCCGCCGAGAGCGGGCTCGGACGGGGCCAGAACAGCCACGACTCCGGTCGGCTCGGGCACGGTGAAGTCGAAATAGGGGCCCGCGACGGCGTTCGAGCCTCCGAGGACCTGTGACAGCTTGTCTGCCCAGCCCGCGTACCAGATGACGCGATCGATTGCCGCGTCGACCTCGTCACGACCCGAGCAGACACTCTCGAGATCAGCGGCCCGCGTCTCCATCATCTCCGCGAGCCGGTAGAGAACCTGGCCGCGGTTGTACGCCGTCAGCCCCGACCAGGCTGGAAAGGCGGCTCGGGCTGCACGGACGGCATCGCGGGCGTCCTTGCGCGAGGCGCGAGCCACGTTCTGCCCCTCCGCCTCGTACGTGCGGCCCGACTCCGAGCGAGGAAACGCGCCTCCGATATGGAGCTTGTACGTCTTCTTGACGGGAAGCCGGCTCATGTCATGTCACCTGGTCGGCCAGGCGCGCGGTGGAGAGATTGGCGCCGAATCGGTGCGCTCCTGTAGCTGTCCCGTGACCCTTTCGCGGGTAGGCTCGACGCCGGGTGGAGGGTGGTCACACACCCCACCCTGGGTGGGGAAGCGCCGTAGAAGCGGGCGGAAACCGGAGCCGCTCTCAATCGAACCTCAGGTACGGCGCGAGCCCGTGGCGCCCGCCTTCACGCCCGAAACCCGACTCCTTGTAGCCGCCGAACGGCGACGTCGGGTCGAACCGGTTGAACGTGTTCGCCCACACGACACCGGCGCGCAGGCGCTCGACCATCCACAGGATCCTCGATCCCTTCTCCGTCCACACACCCGCCGACAGGCCGTAGGGCGTGTTGTTCGCCTTCTCGACCGCCTCCTCGGGCGTCCGGAAGGTCAACACCGAGAGCACCGGCCCGAAGATCTCCTCCTGAGCGATGCGATGACTCTGCGCGACGTTGGTGAAGAGCGTCGGCACGAACCAGTACCCCCGCTCGGGGAGACGACAGTCGGGCTGATACATCTCCGCGCCCTCCGCCTCACCACTCGCGACGAGCTCGGTGATCCGGTCGAGCTGCGCCTTGGAGTTGATCGCGCCCACATCGGTGTTCTTGTCGAGCGGGTCGCCGACTCTCAGCGTGGATAGGCGGCGCTTGAGCTTCTCGAGCAGGGGCTCGTAGATCGACTCCTGCACGAGCAGCCGCGAGCCGGCGCAGCACACGTGGCCCTGGTTGAAGTAGATGCCGTTCACGATCCCCTCTACCGCCTGATCCAGCGCGGCGTCGTCGAAGACGATATTCGCGGCCTTGCCTCCAAGTTCTAACGTCAGCCGCACATCGCGACCGGCGAGCTCGCGCATGATGAGCTTCCCGACCTCGGTCGAGCCGGTGAACGCGAGCTTGTCGATGCCGTCGTTGCGAACGAGATGACCGCCGGTCGTCCCGTCGCCGGTGATGATGTTGACGACCCCCGGCGGCAGCTCCGCCTGGCGGCAGATGTCCGCGAAGATCAACGCCGTCAGCGGAGTCGTCTCCGCAGGTTTGAGCACGACCGTGTTCCCGCAGGCGAGCGCGGGCGCGATCTTCCACGAGAGCATCAGCAACGGGAAGTTCCAGGGGATGATCTGCGCCGCGACACCGAGGGGACGGGGCGTGCGGTTGGGGTACGCGTACTCGAGCTTGTCCGCCCAGCCCGCGTAGTAGAAGAAGTGCGCGGCGGCGAGCGGAAGATCGACGTCCCGCGACTCGCGGATCGGCTTGCCTCCGTCGAGTGACTCGGCGACCGCAAGCTCTCGGGAGCGCTCCTGGATGATCCGCGCGATCCGAAACAGGTACTTCGCCCGCTCCGCGGGAGCGAGCTCCGCCCAGCCGTTCTCGAACGCCTCGCGAGCAGAGCGCACGGCGAGATCGACGTCCTCCGCCCCGGCCAAGGCGGCCTCGAACAGGCTCTCCTCGGTCGAGGGCGAGATCGACTCGAGCCACTCACCCGATCGGGGCTCCACCTCCTCTCCCCCGATCACGAGGCCGTAGCGCTCCCGAATCTCGACGATGTCTCGTGCCTCAGGCGCGGGCGCGTACTCCCACTCGAGCAGGGCCGGGACGGACGCCGTTCGCTTCTCGACCTGGGCCATCAGTCGATGGTGAAGTAGTCACCGGATTGATAGCGCCCCGTCTTCTCCTTACGGATCTGCATCAGGACGTCATTCAGCAGAGACGAGGCACCGAAGCGGAACAGATCGGGCGTCATCCATTCGGGGCCGAGCGTCTCGTAGAGGGTCACGAGGTACTGCACGGCCTGCTTGGAGGCCCGGATTCCCCCGGCGGGCTTGATGCCGACCATGCGACCCGTCTCGTGGTACACGTCCCGCACGACCTCCATCATGCAGAGGGTCACGGGCAACGTCGCAGCCGGGCTGATCTTCCCGGTTGACGTCTTGATGAAGTCGGCGCCCGCGGCGATGGCGAGCAGGGACGCGCGGCGGACGTTGTCGTAGGTGCCGAGCTCCCCTGTCTCGAGGATGACCTTCAGATGCGCATCCCCACACGCTTCCTTCACCTGCACGATCTCGTCGTAGACGTCCACGTAGCGACCGGACAGGAACGCGCCGCGGTCGATGACCATGTCCACCTCGTCCGCCCCGAGCTCGACGACGGCGCGAGTCTCCGCGAGCTTGAACTTCGTCGGCGACTGGCCGGACGGGAAAGAGGTGGCCACCGAGGCGACCTTCACCCCGCTCCCGGCGAGGCGCTCCTTCGCGCCCTCGACGTGGTTCGGGTAGAGGCAGATCGCCGCGACCGGCGGCACCGTCGCATCCAGAGGGTCCGGTCGCATCCCCTTCGCGCAGAGGGCAGCGACCTTTCCAGGAGTGTCCTGACCCTCGAGCGTCGTCAGATCCATCATCCGAATCGCGAGGTCGAGCGCCTGCAGCTTGGACTCGCGCTTGATCGAGCGCTTCGCGAGCGTGGCCGCGCGCTCTTCAAGCGCGACCGCGTCCACCGAGCCGACGCGCGGGAGCCTCGGTCCCGCCGGAAGCTCGAACCCGCCGATGAGCGCAGGCGCTGTCGCCATGTCTCGAGTGTATCCCCGAGCACCTGCGCAGCTTGGCGCGGCAGATGTCAGATGACCGCGGTCGCGCCATCGGGCAGTGGAGCGTCACCACGCGCGAGGGCTCTCGCGACCTCATGCATGACGCGCCTGCTCCGAAACAGGCCGCGAGCGCGCCAGCACAACGTCCGGTCTGCGGTCTGAGCACGCACGGTCAATGTCGACAGCTGAAAACGCGACCAACCAACGCGAGAGCCGCCACCACGATGCCGACCAACAGAAACGTCAGCGGCACGATGAGCGCCAGGAGAAACGCGAATGCGGTGACCACCGCGACTGCGACGATGATCGCGGTGACAACCGGCAGATCGTCGATCTGCGCGTCGATGTCGGGAGGGGAGGACAAGATCTCCCACATCGGCTTTCGACGCCACCAGCGCGGAAGACTCAACCACTCGCGTGAAATCGTCCAGCCGATGTCGGCAGGATCGATAACTCGAACCTCACAGTCCGAGGCGCTCGAGCATCCTCGGGTCTCGCCGCCATTTCGGTCGCACCTTGACCACGAGCTCGAGAAACACGGAGCGTCCGACGAGCGCCTCCACCTCCGGCCGAGCGCGCTTACCGATCTCGCGCACCATGGCGCCCTTCTTTCCTACGAGAATCCCCTTCTGCGACTCCGTCTCGACATAGACGAGAGCCCGCACGACCCTCTCCCCGATCTCGTCGACCTCGACCATGATCGCGTGCGGAACCTCGTCCCGGGTCAGGCGGAGCGCCTTTTCGCGAACCAGCTCGCCAACCTGTTCTTCGAGGGTGAGGTTCGTCTTCTGCTCGCCGGGAAAGTACGCGGGGCCTTCGGGGAGGAGAAAGACGAGATCGCCGCGGAGCTCGTCCACACCGTCCTTCGTCACGGCGCTCACCGGGTGCAGCGCGTGGAAGTCGCCGAGCTGCGAGGCCGCTTGCATCTGCGAGAGGACGTGGCCGCGTTTCAGCCGGTCGATCTTGTTCAGCGCGATCACGACGGGCTTCTCGAGCCCGAACACGCGCCGGGCGACGAAGCGATCGCCGGCCCCGATCCGAGCGCGGGCGTCGATGACCAGCAGCACGGCGTCCACGTCTTCGAACGATGCGTCGACCGTATCCTGCATCCTCTCGGTCAACGCATCGAGCGGGCGCTGGAAGCCCGGAAGGTCGACGAGCGCGAGTTGGAAGTCGGGCCCGTTCGCGACCCCGAAGAGGCGGCGACGTGTGGTGTTCGGAACGTTCGAGGTGATCGCGATCTTCTCGCCGCAGAGCGCGTTAACGAGCGTCGACTTGCCGACATTCGGCCGGCCGGCGACCGCCACGAGACCGGACTTCACGGGCGCCTACTGTCGGGGCACCCCATCCCACCACCCACTGCGATCATAACGAGGAAATCCGCATGCAGGGACACGACTTCGTGCCAAAACCGTGCCCGTGGCTCCACAGGGTCACGGCAGATCCGCAGCCTCGAACGACTCGGGGAGAAGCTCGCTCGGGCTCATCGTCACGACGCGCCCGCCGTTGCGAAAGAGGACTTTCTCGACGCCCATCTCGAGGAGCCACTGACGGCAGCCGCCGCAGGGCGAAGCGGTGATCGCCGCAGCGCTGAAGTCGCCCGGCCGGTATCCCTCCGAGACGGCGCGAGCGAACGCCGTCCGCTCGGCGCAGACACCGAGTGGGTAGGCCGCGTTCTCGACGTTGACGCCCTCAATCACCCGGCCGTCCCGCGCCAGCACCGCACAGCCGACGTGGAACCGCGAGTAGGGCGCATAGGCCCGCTCCGAGGCAGCGTCGGCGAGAGCGAGGAGCGCCGCGTCCGAGACGGCCTCGCTCATCCGAAGGCCTGGAAGAGGACGAGGGTCGTCAGCGCCCCGAGCGCGCCGCCGCTCGCCACTTCGGAGGCGGAATGGACTCCGGTCTCGACGCGTGTCTGGGCGACCAGAAGGGCCATGATGAACGCCAGCGAGGAGATCAGGAAGCGGTGCGAGGAGTCGTCCAGGATCAGCGTCATCGCCATCCAGCCAGCAAACGCGACCGCGGCGTGCCCAGATGGCAGACCGCCTCGAAGCGGCGTGCCGCGGCCCGTGTACGCCTTGACGGCGATCACCAGAATCACGGTCAGGGCGAGAGACACAAGGGTCAGCTCGGCCGGCGCGTCGCTCAGCCGGTCGAGGAACCGAGAGCTCCGGTCGGCGACCTCGCCCGAGAAGACGAGATAGCCGACGGCGACAGCGTTCAGCGCGGCGATCAGCACCGCTCCGGCGGCGATGTCCTTCGCGAGCTTTGCCATCGGGTCGAAGGAGGTCGAGGCGACGTCCACGGCCGCCTCGATCGCCGTGTTGACGAGCTCGGCCACGAGCACGAACGTGATCGCGAGCAGGAGCACCATCAGCTCGAGCTTGGACACGCCGAACGCGACCGCGGCGACGAGCACGGCGGCGGCGATCGTGAAGTGGATCCAGAGGTTCCGCTGCGTGCGGAGGGCGTGGATGACTCCCTCGGCGGCGTAGTTGAAGCTGTCGAAGAGGGAGGGGCTGCGCTGCGGGCTGCTCACGGGCTGATCCTTGGCCCGGAAGCGGGGAAGGGTGTGGGGAACCGGGAGGATCCCCACGCCTTCGAGAAGGAGGGGGCCCGCGGCGGCCTTGCGTCTTTTCTGCGCAGGGATCCGATGGGGGAACCGGGGGTTCCCTCATGAAACATGGTTTCCACCGCGACCGTGAGCCGAAGGCGAACGGTGCTCATCTCGTCGCGTGCGCCCGCTCGCGAGCCTCCATCTCGGCGCCGTGCTCGTATCCGAGCAGGTGCAGCAGGCCGTGGACGAGCGGTCCGCGCCACGCTTCGCCCACCACCGCCGGACAGAGGACGACGTCCCCGAGCGCTCGCGGAGTCCCGGTAGGAAGCTCGTCGCGCCCGTCGAGCGGAAACGAGAGAACGTCGGTCGCTTCGTCGATCCCGAGGTGCTCGCGCTTGAGCTCTCGTATCTCCTCAAGACCCACGAACGCAATGCCGAGCTCGCCCTCCGCCACCCCCTCCTCGCCAAGCACCCGCCGCGCGATCTCGATCGCCGCCTGCTCGCCGACCTCGTCCCCGCTGCGGTTCTGGGTCTCGATCTCGATCACGCGCGGCAGCTCACCGTTTGCGCGCCGTCCCGGTCTCCTCGGCATGCCGCTTGTACGCCTCCACGATCCGTTGGACGAGCTTGTGCCGGACGACGTCGGCGTTGCCGAACTCCACAAAGCCGATGCCGTCGATGCCCGCCAGGATGTCGCGAACCTGAATCAGCCCGGACGCCTGCTCGCGCGGGAGGTCGATCTGCGTGATGTCCCCGGTCACGACCATCTTCGATCCGAAGCCGAGGCGAGTGAGAAACATCTGCATCTGCTCCGGCGAGGTGTTCTGGGCCTCGTCGAGCACGATGAATGAGTCGTTCAACGTGCGTCCACGCATGAACGCGAGCGGCGCGACCTCGATCGTCCCACGCTCCATGTAGCCGGTGAGCCGCTCGGCCTCGATCATGTCGTAGAGCGCGTCGTAGAGCGGACGCAGATATGGATCGACCTTCGCGAGCATGTCGCCCGGCAGGAATCCGAGCCGCTCGCCGGCTTCCACCGCAGGCCGCGTGAGGATGATGCGACCGACGGCGCCCTCGGAGAGCGCAGCCACGGCAAGCGCCATCGCGAGGTACGTCTTCCCGGTGCCCGCCGGGCCGACCGCGAAGGTCACCGTGCGGTCGCGGATCTCGTCGACGTAACGCTTCTGGTTGACGGTCTTGGGGGAGATCTTCTTGCCGCGGTGGCGCCAGACGACGTCTTCGAAAATCTCGCGGACGTCCTCGGCCTGGTCGATGGCGGCCAGGACCGCGCCGACCGTCTCCGGGCCGATCTGGTGTCCGCCCTCGACGAGCTCGGTCAATTCATCCACGACGGCGCGGGCTGCGGTTACATGCTCTTCGTCTCCGCCGAGCGTGATCCGGTTCCCGCGGAGCGCGATCGTGCAGCCCAGGCGCTCGCGAAGCGCGTCGAGCACGCCGTCCTCGACCCCGGCGAGCTCGGCCGCGACCTCGTTGGAGACATCGAGCACCTGTTGCGACACGACGCTCAGTGTAGGCGCGTCAAACGCCGCAAGTCCCCGTAGCTCGGAGGCGCCTCCGACTGCCCGCAACGCTCGATCGGATGCTTGATCGAAGATCGACGCGCAGCCGGGGGCGGTCACGACCAAGCCGGGCGACGCACTCACTCGTCGTGCAGGCTGGTTAGCCTGGACGGCGAGGAAGGGTGGCGATCCGGCGCCGTGTCGTGGCCGTCATCCGGCCCGCCGTGAATCTCCGATCAAGCATCTAGCTCCTCTCAGGCGAGCTTCTCCTTGACCAACTGGCTCACGGTCGAGCCATCGGCACGGCCGGAGAGCTGATGCATGACCCCGGCCATCACCCGCCCGAGATCGCGGATGCTCGTCGCGCCGACCTCGGAGATCACGTCGTCGATGATCTCCTCGATCTCGTCCTCGGAGAGCGGCTCTGGCATGAACTCCTTGAGGACCTCGAGCTCGTACTCCTCGTCTTCGGCCTGCTCCTCCCGACCGCCCGAGCGGAACGCATCGGCGGCCTCGAGGCGACGCTTGCGCTCCCGCTGGAGCACCTGCAGCTCCTCGTCGTCGGAGAGCGGGCGCTCGAGCTCCTTCTCGGCGTTCCGAAGGGCGTTCAACACCAGACTGAGCGCGTCCCGGCGATCCGCGTCACGCGCGAGCCTCGCCGCCTTCAGCTCGTCTTCCATGCGCGCGATCAGGCTCATCAGCCCACCCCTGCAAGCGCCGTTGCCACGCGCCCGGCGTCGACGCGGCCTCCGAGCACGTGCCAGTGGAGATGGAAGATGGTCTGGCCGGCGCCGGCGCCCACGTTGACCAGAACGCGGTAGTCGTCCAGGCCGGCGGTCTTGGCGGTCTCGGCGACGAACCGGAGCATCCGCCCGACCTCCTCGTCGGGAAACGCGTCGATGTCCTTGAGCGTGTCGATGTGCCGCTTCGGAAGGACGAGCAGATGCGTCTCGGAGATGGGGTTGATGTCGCGGATCGCGACGAAGCCGTCCGCGCTCGAGACATGATCTCCCTCGACCGCGAGACGGCAGAAGAGGCAGTCCTCACGCTGCGACGGCAACGATGCCCTCCTCGGACAGGGCCACAGCTCGCGCCCGCACCATCCGACCGACGTCCGCGTCCAGGAGCCACGGCGTGTAGTCATCGCCATAACCGCGCCCGGGCCGGTCGACGAGCACGCGATCCGTCGTCCCGAGCTTCGTCTCCCAACGTCGCCTGCAGAGCGTGCTGGACAGCGCCCGCAAGCGGGCGCTCCGCTCCTTTTTCACGGGCGCGGGAACCGTGTCGGCCGCGGCAGTGGCCGTTCCGGGGCGCGGCGAGTACGGAAAGGCGTGCATCTTGGTGATTCCCGCGCGCTCGACGAGCCGCAACGTGCGTTCGAACGCTCGCTCGTCCTCGCCCGGAAACCCGACGATGACATCGGAGGTGAGATTGAAGTCCGCGAGCGGCTCGAGCTTTGCGAGGAACTGCGCCGACGTGTAGCGCCGGCCCATCGCCCGCAGCACGTCGTCGTCGCCCGACTGCAGCGGAACGTGCAGATGAGCGGAGACAGAGGCGGTCTCGCGCAGCGCCTCGATCAGCTCGGCGGTCAGATGATTCACCTCGATGGAGGACAGGCGAAGGCGCTCGACACCGGGAATCGCTCCCGCCTCGCGAATCAGGCGGGCGAGCGTGTACCCCGCCTCGCGGTCGCGAAAGCACCCGAGGTTGACGCCGGTGAGGACGACCTCCGGATGTCCTTGGAAGGCACGCTTGCGAATCTCCTCGAGGACGGCGTCCGCCCTGCGGCTGCGGGTGGCGCCGCGCACGAGCGGGATCACGCAGAACGCGCACGAGAACGAGCAACCGTCCTGGATCTTGACGAAGGCGCGGGTCCGCTCGAGCCGGGCAGCGGCCTGCACGCAGCCGATGGCGCCCACGTCTCGAGCGACAGCCTCCGGGAGGTCCTCGCTCCTCGCGCCCACGAAGGCGACGTTGGGCGCTGCCGTCGCGAAAGCTCCTTCGAGGTTCGCCGCGCACCCTGTGACGTAGACGCGACCATGCGTCCGGGACGCGCGCGAGACCGCCTGCCGCGACTTCGAGACCGCCTCCTGGGTCACGCAACAGGTGTTGACGACGGCAACATCGCCGCCGTGCTCGACCCCTATATGACCGTCCGCGAGCAGCCGCTCGCGGATCGCCTGCGCATCGGCGAACGAGACCTTGCAGCCCAGGAAGCGCGCGGAGAAGGTCGCCATCGAGCAGTCAAGTTTAGTGCGCCTCGCATCCACGCACAGCCTGGCTCAGCTCACCGCCTTGTGACAAAGTGTCACAAGGCGGTGAAGGCATCCGCCGCCCACCCATCGAGCTGCAGGCGCGCGCTCGGCGCCCAGCCCTCGGCGCGCGGGACCTCGTGCGCGAGATAGCCAGAGGTGATGGCGCGCGCAGCCGGGCCGCGGGCGATGAGCGCCTCGATCGCACGGAGCTCGATATTGGCGACCACGAGGTCGACCTCCGGCAGCGCGTCGACGAGGACATCGCCGTGCGCGATCCGCACCTGGACGCCGTTTCGACGCGCGGTCGCCGTCGTAGCCTCGACCGCGTCCGGATCGACGTCGAGCGCGAAGACGGGCTCGAAGCCGAGCATCGCCGCGGCGACTGCGATCACGCCCGAGCCGGCGCCGGCGTCGAGGATGCTTCCGCGGTCGTGCGCGACGAGCAGCTCGATGCACGCCCGTGTGGTGGGATGGGCGCCGGTTCCGAATGCGCGGCCGGGATCGACGACGACCGCGGGCTCGCCGGCCGGAGGCGCCTCCCAGGGCGGCCCGATCCAAAGCCCGCCTGCGCGCACCGGGCGGTGGAACTCGCGCCAGCGCTCTTCCCAGCCGGGGAGAACCGGCGTCGAGTCGACCCGCTCAGCGAACGTGGAGCGGATCCTATGCTCGCCCGTCGCGTCGGTGTAGGCGGCCAACTCGATCTCCTCGCCCGCGTCCAACTCCTCGAAGCCGGTCGGCGCAAGCTCGAGGAGCCGCGCACGAGCGATCTCCGCCTCGGCCGCGGGCACCCGGAACGAGACCCGGAGCAACTCAGCGCGAGCGCTCAGCGAAGCGCGCTCTTCAAGCGGCTGAAGAACCCCTCGTCCTCGTCCTCCTCCGGCCTGTACGTCTCAGGCCCGGCCTGGCGCCCGAAGTCCTCCAAGAGGTGACGCTGCTCCTCGGTCAGGCTCGTCGGCAGCGCGACGTCGAGCCTGACGTAGAGATCGCCCCGGCGAGCGCTGCGGAGCGTGGGCATCCCCCGGCCGCGCAGGGCGCGAACGGCGCCGGGTTGCGTTCCGGGGGCGACTTCGAGCTCGAGCTCTCCCTCCAGAGCATCGACGCGGGCGGTCGTGCCGAGCGCGGCGTCCGTCATCGTCAGCCGAATCGCCGTGTGCAGGTCGTCGCCGTCTCGTACGAAGCGGGGATCGGGCCGCACGCGCACGACGACGAACGCGTCGCCGCTCTCGCTGCTCTGAAAACCGGCGTGCCCTTCGCCCCTGATGCGGATCCGCTGGCCGTCGTGGATCCCCGCGGGCACGTCGACCTCGAGCTTGCGCTCGACCACGTGCCGCCCTTCACCGTCGCAATCTCCGCATGGCTTCTCGAGCACACGGCCGAGGCCGCGACACTCCGGGCAGGTCTGCTGGTGCACGAACTGTCCGAAGACGTTCTGCGAGACACGCCGCACGATCCCCGCGCCCCCGCACGTCGAGCACTGGCGCGCGCCGGAGCCCGGCTCAGATCCGGTGGCTGCGCACCGCTCGCACGAGACGGCGACCTCGATGGGAACCGCCATCGTCAGGCCGCTGAACGCCTCCTCGAGGTCGATCTCGACGACCGCTTGGAGATCGGGGCCGCGAGCGGACCGGCGCTCCCGCGACGCGGCGCCGCCGAAGAGATCCTCACCGAAGAACGCGGCGAAGACGTCCGAGAGGTCACCGAAGTGCGAGAAGCTCGGCTCCAGCCCGCCGCGGCGCAAGCCGGCGTGCCCGAGACGGTCATAGAGCGCCCTCCGCTCCGGATCGGTGAGCACCTCGTACGCCTCGGCGACCTCACGGAAGCGCTGCTCGGCGTCGGGCGAGGTCGAGACGTCCGGGTGCAGCTCGCGCGCGAGCACGCGGAAAGCCTTCTTGACCTGGATGTCGGATGCGCCACGCTTGACGCCGAGCACCTCGTAGTAGTCGCGTTGCGTCGTCGACACCGTTCCTCACTCCTCCTCGTACACGTCTTCGACGAACCGGCTGAGCTCGTAGGCGGCCGCACGCACCGTGCGGATCGCCTTGTCGTAGTCCATGCGAAGCGGGCCGATCAGACCGACCGCGCCGAGCGCAGTCGACCGGATCCCGTACGTCGCGCCGACGAGCGAGACGTCGTGGAGCTGACCACCGGCGACCTCGGGACCGACGTGGACGACAGCACGCCGCGGCTCCAGAGCCTCGCTCACGAGCTCGAGCACGGCCGCGCGCCGCTCGAGGAGCTCGAGCAGCCGCATCGACGCCTCGAGCTCCTCCGCCCGCGACTCCTCGAGCAGGCCTGCCGCGCCGCCCACGAACACCTGCAGGCCCTCCTCCGCGCCGACCTCGAGCAGCGGCTGCCCGATGAGTCCGAGGAAGGCGCGCTCGCGAGCCGCGAGCTCGGGCGCGTCCAGCCGCCGGCGCACCGAGCGCGAGCCGAGCCGCTCTCCGACGAGCCGCTCGTTCAGATACTCGGAGGCCCAGGCGAGGAGGCCACGATCGACCGGCTCCTCGAGCCGGAACATTCGCTTGGTCACGCCGCCGGTCGAGGTGATGACGACGACCATGACGCTCGTCGGGTGCAGAGCGAGCACCTCGACATGGCGAATCGACGCCGTCTCGAGCGACGGCGCGGAGACGAGCGCGAGCAGCCTGGTCGCTCGAGAGAGCATCTCGGTCGTCGTCCGCAGCGCGTCCTCGATCTCGTCGCGCATACCTCGCAGATCGATTCCGAGACCGTCCGGCCTCCCCTCCAGCGTCTCGATCAGCTCCGCGGCGTACAGGCGGTAGCCGTTCTCCGTCGGAATCCGACCTGCCGATGTGTGCGGGTGCATCAGGAGACCGAGCGACTCGAGCTCGGCGAGCTCGCCACGCACGGTGGAGGGTGAGACCTCGAGACCCGAGCGCTCGACGAGCGCGCGGGAGCCGACAGGCTGCCCGGTCGCGACGTGCTCCTCGACGACACGGCGGAGAATCTCGCGTTTGCGGGTGGAAAGCAGCATCGTCTCCGATGGTAGCGACGGGTCCCGCCGGGCACGTTTCAGACGCTGACCTATGAAAAACGCGCGAGACGACCCATAATGCTCGTGGGGCAGGACGAGGGGAAGGGGGATCGTGCGGCGAATCTGGGGAGATCGCGGCACCCGGGTCTCCGGGGAATCGACTGCGGCACGAGGCGAGAGTCAGAGCGAGCGGGGTGCATACGTCGTGCTCTTCGCCTTGGTCCTGCCGCTCATCCTCATCCTGAGTGTCGTCGTCGTCGACGTCGGTAACTGGTGGGTTCACAGGAAACACCTGCAGACGCTGGTCGACGCGGGCGCCTTGGCAGCCGCACCGGGGTTCGTGGGCTGCTCGTACCAATTTGGAAATCCCCCGGCCGCAAACGTGGCCATTCGGGACACGGCGCTCGCGTATTCCGGTGACCCAACGCGCGACCCGGCAACGAAGAACCTCCAGGTGCAGCAGCCGGGCAGCGTGCACGTGCTCCTCAACTCTGACCGCTTCTGGCAACCCGGCTACCCGATGAACGGCGGCGCGGGGCTCGACTACACCTGGGACATCGACGGAGATGGAGCCGGCGGCGACCCTTGCAGCGAGAGATCGCTCGACGTCAAAGCGACCGACGACAAGGTGCCGCTTCTCTTCGGGTTCATACCGTTCGTGGCCGACCCGAAGCGGCGTGCGAGAATCGAGGTCAGGCAGGTCGTCGAGCAGAACGGCATGCTGCCTTGGGCGGTGCCCGAGGTCGAGCCCGCCGCCGTTGCCGCGCTCTTCGTCGACGAGAACAGCGGGGACGTCATCGCAAGGCAGAGGCTCGTCAAGGGGGACGATGTCAACCTCCCGTTCTTGGAATGGGTGACGTCTGGATTGGACTGGACCACCACGCCGCCCACGGACCCCTTCGCTCAATCGCGCGTCGATCTCCGCTTCGAGAACACGGGCATCGTCATCCTCGTCTCGAAGGTCGAGGTCCTCCCGGATCTCAGTGGGACACTGACCGACATCTGCACCGGGGACCCACTTATCTCGTGCTATGCAGGTGACGGGAACCAGGACGGCCTGACATTCATCCACGGCTGGTCCGACGCGAACGGGACGCCCGCGGCACCGGTGGTGAGGGACGTCTCGGTGATCAACAAGACGTGCGAGGACCCGTCGGCACCGTACTTCATCCGGACCGGAGACTGCGAGCTCGGCGCCCGGGCCGTCATCCACTTCGGGGACAACCCGGCATTCGACCCGCGGACCGCCGTCGTCGCCCTCGACGCGCCGGGTTGTAACCGAAGGAACGGCTGCGAGATGACCTACAGGGGGCCGGGAGCGGCCGACGAGACCATCTGGGAGACGAGACCCACCCAAAACGCGAAGTTCGCCGACGACTTCTCCGGACGGTCGACCTTTTCGATCAACGTCACGACCGAGTTCCCGGTCGGCGTGACCAACAAGCCGCCACCGTTCGCAGGCGTCGCCCACCCGTACGTCGCAGAGCCAGCGGATCCGCCACCCAATTACTCGCCACCCGACGTGGGCGGCGCCGGCCCAGTCGAGTACCTCAAGCTCACGACCGTCGACCCGGTTCCGGATGC
>JBPCMD010000101.1:0-34058 GCA_051002595.1 Gaiellaceae bacterium | reverse complement strand
TCTTGTTCGCACTTGCTTTGGTGCCGGTTGATTTACGAGGCCAACCGGCGACCTCGGCTCGCAGCTCTGCCGGAGAACCGACCACGTCGAGACCTGGTCGCCCCCGTATGTGTGTTCAGGTTCGAAGGATAGCTGCCGATAGGGGGAACGCCTCGGATATGGAAACCGAGGGGGGAAACAGGAGCCAGACCATACCGGGCGAAAGGACTGCTGTGGCATTGATGATGGAGGAGAGGTACGACGACCTCGCCGGTTTGCGCGAGCGTGCGAAGGCCGAAGTCGCGAAAGTCGTCGTCGGCCAGGACCGCACCGTCGAGCTGCTCCTCGTCGCGGCGCTCGCGCACGGTCACGTTCTCCTCGAGGGGCCGCCCGGCAGCGCGAAGACCTTGCTTGGGCGCGCGGTCGCCCACATGTTCGGCGCCCAGTTCAAGCGCATCCAGTTCACTCCCGACACGACCCCCGCCGAGCTCATCGGCTCGAACGTGATCAAGGCGGGCGAGCAGGTCTTTCTGCCCGGCGCCGTGTTCACGAACGTCCTCCTCGCCGACGAGATCAACCGCACCCCGCCGCGTACCCAGGCCGCTCTCTTCGAGCCGATGCAGGAGCGCCAGGTGACGGTCGACGGCAAGGTGCACAAGCTTCCGGATCCATTTCTCGTGATCGCCACGCAGAATCCCTATGAGCACTCGGGCGTGTTCGAGCTCCCCGAGTCTCAGCTCGACCGCTTCCTCTTCAAGATCAATCTCGAGTACGCCGACCCGGAGTACGAGTTCGCGATGCTCAACCTGCCCCACAACGGCATCGCGCCCGACATGCTCGGCGAGGTGCGGCCGCTGCTCGGCGTCGTCGGTCTCGACAAGGCCCGTCAGGAGCTTATGGAGACCGAGGTCTCCGATGCGATCGGCCGCTACATCGTCGCGCTCGGACGCCGCACGCGGGACCTGCCGGGCGTCGAGCTCGGTGTGAGCTCACGGGCGATGATTCACCTGATGAGCGCCTCGAAGGCGAATGCGAGGCTGAATGGACGTCGGGTCGTGACGATCGAGGACGTTCGCGAGATGGCCCCCTATGTGCTCCGCCATCGCATGATCCTGGCCGAAGGCGTGTCCGTCGACGAGGTCCTCAAGCAGGCGATGGACGGCGTGCCGACGTCGATTCCAACCCGGGTCGCGTAGAGCTTCCGTCCTCCGCGGGGTTGACGCGCGCCGTCTGATCGCGATAGTTCGAGAGGAACCGCGGCTGGGAGCCTGCGGTCTCTGCGGAGCGCTACTCTTCGCAGACGGTGGACAGAGCGATTTCGGGGAGGACGGGGACTGTGGCACTCATCGTCGAGGCGCCTTACGAGAATCTGGTCGACCTGCGCGAGCGCGCGAAGGTCGAGGTTTCGAAGGTGGTCATCGGACAAGACGCGGCCGTCGAGCTTTTGCTCGTGGCGGCGCTGGCGCGAGGACACGTGCTGATCGAGGGGCCGCCCGGAAGCGCGAAGACGCTGCTCGGACGCGCCGCGGCGCACATGCTCGGCGCGCAGTTCAAGCGCATCCAGTTCACACCCGACACGTCGCCCGCGGAGCTGACGGGTCAGAACACGATCCGTGCAGGCGAGCAGATCTTCCTCCCCGGCGTGGTCTTCACGAATGTGTTGCTCGCCGACGAGATCAACCGCACCCCGCCGCGCACGCAGGCCGCGCTGCTCGAGGCCATGCAGGAGCGCCAGGTGACGGTGGAGGGCAGGGGACACCGCCTTCCGGACCCCTTCCTCGTGATCGCGACCCAGAACCCGTACGAGCATCGCGACGTCTTCGAACTTCCAGAGTCGCAGCTCGACCGCTTTCTCTTCAAGGTCAACCTCGAGTACTCGGACGCGGAGAGCGAGTACGAGATGCTCGAGCTCCCGCACAAAGGAGTGGCTCCGGACATGCTGGGCGAGGTTCAGCCGCTCCTCGGCGTGGTCGGACTCGACAAGGCACGCATCGAGCTCGACTCGACGGAGCTGCCCGAGGAGGTCGGTCGCTACATGGTCGCGATCGCACGCCTGACGCGCTCGATCGACGGTGTGGAGCTCGGTGTGAGCTCGCGCGGAATCATGCACTGGGCCAGCGCCTCGAAGGCGACCGCACGGCTCAACGGACGGAACTACGTGAGCGTCTCCGACGTGCAGGAGATTGCGCCATACGTGCTTCGCCATCGTCTGATCATGCGGGCCGACGCCAAGGCGGACGACGCGCTGGATGCGGCGTTCGAGCAGGTTCCGGCGCCGGAGCCTGCCGCGACCTTCGTCTACGTCTAGACCGGCGACGATCTCCACGCGGTGTCCGGCTTCAGCCAGACCCCGTTCTCCTACCAGCCTCGCGGGTGACCGCCTCCTCGAGCGCGCGCAGGCCGAGCACCCGCGCGAGGTGGAGCCGGAAGTCCGCGCTCGCCGCGTAGTCGGAGGACGGGTCGGTCCCCTCCGAGACGAGCGCCGCCGCCTCCTCGATCGCCGCCCCTCCCGCGAGCGCCTCCTCCGCCGCGCTCGCGCGAAGCGGGGTCGCGCCCATGTTCGTGAGCCCGATCGAGGCCTTCCCGACGGAGCCGTTCGCGCGCTCGACGATCGCCGCCACCGCGACGGTCGCCCAGTCCTGGGCTCGCCTGGTCATCTTCTGGTACGACCAGCCGGCTCCCGGTTTCTTCGGAACGCGCACCTCGACGAGCATCTCGGCAGGTCCCAACGCGGTCTGGAAGACACCGGTGAAGAACTCCGTAGCCGAAATCGTCCGCTCTCCTTCCGATCCGCGGACGACGAGCTCGGCGTCGAGCGTGAGCATGACCGTCGGCAAATCGGACGCGGGATCTCCGTGCGCCAACGTCCCTCCGATCGTGCCGCGGTGGCGGACCTGCGGGTCGCCGATGGTTCCGGCCGTGAACGCGACGATCGGGCACTGCTCCTGCAGGAGCGAGGCTTCGTGCACGTCGTGGTGCCGCGTCAGCGCCCCGATCGCCACATGCTCGCCGGCGTCGCGGACATAGGAGAGCTCCGCGAGGCGGCCGATGTCGACGAGCACGGACGGGCGGGCCAGGCGCAGCTTCATCGCCGGCAGGAGGGAGTGCCCACCGGCGAGCAGCTTTGCGTCCTCCCGGTCGCCGAGGAGCGCGATCGCGTGCTCGGCGCTCTCGGCGACCTCGTAGTCGAACGTCGCGGGAATCACGGCTTCACCTCCTGGATCGCACGCCAGACTCGCTCGGGCGTGGCCGGCATCTGGACGTCGGTGACGCCGAGATGTGAGAGTGCGTCGACGACCGCGTTGATGACTGCGGGCGCGGCCGCGATCGTTCCGGTCTCCCCCACGCCCTTCACCCCGAGCGGGTTCGTCGGGCTCCTCGTCTCGGTCAGGTCGGTCTCGAAGGAGGGGAGCTCAGCTGCGGTCGGAACGAGATACGTCGCCATCGTCGTCGTCAGCAGATTCGCGTCTTCGTCGTACACGGCTTCCTCCCACAACGCGGCGGCGATCCCCTGCGCGACGCCGCCGTGCACCTGGCCCTCAACGATCATCGGATTGACAGGCGCGCCGACGTCGTCGACGGCGACGTAGCGGACGAGTCGCGTATCCCCGGTCTCCGTGTCCACCTCGACCACCGCCGCGTGCGCGCCTCCTGGCCAGGAGAAGTTCGGGGGGTCGTAGGTGGCGGTCGCTTCGAGACCCGGCTCCATGCCGTCAGGCAAGTTGTGCGCCGAGTGCGCCTGGAAGGCTGCGGCCTGGATCGTCATCTCCCTCTCGGGAGAGCCCTTGACCCGGAAAGTCCCGTCGGCGAACTCGAGGTCGTCGGCCGAGACCTCGAGCTGGTGCGAGACGATCTGGCGGGCCTTGTCCACGATCTTCGCGCTCGCGTGTACGAGGGCGATGCCGCCCACCGCAAGCGACCGGCTTCCGTACGTGTCCATCCCGAGCTGGGAGACGGCCGTGTCGCCATGGAGCACCTCGATGTCAGCGAGCGCGACGCCGAGCTGATCCCCGACGATCTGCGACCACGACGTCTCGTGGCTCTGCCCGTGCGGAGAGGTCCCAGTGACGACCTGGACCGAGCCGAGCGGCTGGACGCGGACCGTCGCCGAGTCCCAGCCTCCCACGGCGTAGCGGATCGCTCCGAGGATCCGCGACGGGGCGAGTCCGCACATCTCGTTGTACGTCGAGAAGCCGACCCCCAGCAGCTTCGTGTCGCCTCTTTCCTTCCGTTGGGACTGCTCCTCCCGGATCGAGTCGAGGTCGAGGAGCTCGAGCAGCCGGTCGAGCGAGGCGTGGTAGTCGCCGGAGTCGATCGTGAGGCCGGAGGCGAGCTGGGCGGGAAACTCGGTGATGAAGTTCCGCCGCCGAAGCTCTATGGGGTCGATCCCGAGCTCGGCCGCGAGCGCGTCCATCGTCCGCTCGAGGACGTAGGTCGCCTCGGGTCGTCCGGCACCGCGGTACGCGTCCGTGGGCGTTGTGTGCGTGAACACGCCCGTGAACGTGACGCTGTAGTTCGGAATGGCGTACGGGCCGGCGTAGATCCAGGCTCCGAGCAGCGGAATTCCCGGAGTGACGAGCTGGAGGTATGCGCCCATCGCGGCCTTCGCCTCCGATTTGACGACCGTAATCTTCCCGTCCCTCGTCGCCCCGAAGGTGAACTCGTGGACGACGTCCCGGCCGTGGATCGTGGCGACGTAGTTCTCCGCCCGCTCCTCGATCCACTTGACCGGGCGGCCGAGGCGCTTCGCTAGAGCGATGGCTAGCGCCTCCTCTGCGTAGACGTCGAGCTTGGAGCCAAAACCGCCGCCAACGTCGGGGGCGATGACGCGGATCTTCGCCTCGGGGATCCCGAGCACGATCTGTAGCGCGAAGCGAAGGATGTGCGGAACCTGGGTTGACGACCAGATCGTGGCTTCGCCCGTCGGCCCCACCTGCGCGAGCACGCCCCGCGGCTCTATCGCGTTCGGGATCAGCCGCGGCTGGACGTAGCGCCGCGTGACGACGACGTCGGCCGCGTCGATCGCCGCCTCGACGCCGTCAGTCTCGAGCTTCCATACGTAGCACTCGTTCGTGCCCAGGTCGGCGTGCACGAGCGGCGCCCCATCCTCGAGCGCTCTTTCGACGTCGGCTGTCGCGTCGAGCGCCTCGTATTCCACCTCCACGAGCTCGGCTGCGTCCTTTGCGAGCGCACGGCTTTCGGCGATCACTACCGCGACGCCGTCACCCTGGTAGCGCGCCTCCTCCACCGCGAGCGGGAAATGATGCGGCATCTTGATGTCCTCGGTCACCGCCCATGCGCAGGGAAGCGAGCCTTTCCAGTCTTCGGCGAGGTCGGAGCCGCTGAACGCGGCCACGACTCCCTCGGCGGCGCGCGCCGCATCCAGATTCATGCTCACGATACTTGCATGCGGATACGGGCAGCGGACGATGGCCATGTAGACCGTGCCGGACAGGGTGAGGTTGTCGACGTACGTCCCGCGACCGGTTAGGAACGATGCATCCTCCCGTCGCTTGACGGACGCGCCGACGAACGTCTCTCGAGTCTCAGTGACGGCCATGGCTAGCTCACCCCCGCGGCGGCCGAAACGGCCCGGACGATGTTGTGGTACCCGGTGCAGCGGCAGAGATTGCCCTCCAGACCCTCGCGAATGGCTTTCTCGTCAGTCGCGGCGCCGCTCTCGATGAGGCTCACGGCCGCCAGCACCATCCCGGGTGTGCAGAAGCCGCACTGCAAGGCGTGATGGTCGTGGAACGCCTGCTGCACAGGATGTAGCTCACCATTTCGGGCCAGGCCCTCGATCGTCGTGAGCCTGCGCCCGTCGGCCTGGACGCCGAGCATCGTGCACGACTTGACTGACTCGCCGTCGACGAGCACGGTGCAGGCACCGCACGAGGACGTGTCGCAGCCGACCAACGTGCCCGTAAGACCGAGGCGTTCCCTGAGGACGTACACGAGCAGCTCCCGTGGCTCCAGCTCGAGCTCGTGGCGCGTCCCGTTGACCGTGAGCGCTACACGTCGCAAGCGATCCCTTCCCTTCCTCGCGATTGACATGCCGAGCGTACAACTCCGCCCGCCGTGTTTCCACCCACTCAGCGACGACGCTTGAGCGCCCGCTCGATCTGCCGCTTGGCGTCTCGGTCCGCGAGCACGCGCCATTTGTCGGCGCGCTCGCGGCCCTTCGCGAGAGCAAGCTCGACCTTCACGCGGCCCTCCTTGAAGTACATACGGATGGGCACGAGCGTCAGGCCTTTCTCGCGCACTTTCCCGTAGAGCGAGTCGATCTCGTCACGATGGAGGAGGAGCTTCCGGTCCCGGTCCGGGTCGTGGCCGGACGAGCCCTTCTGCGCGTACTCAGCGATCGAGGCGCCGATGAGCCACGCCTCGCCGGCGCGGATGTCCGCGTATGCCGACCCGAGCTGGACGTGGCCGTCGCGCGCGGATTTCACCTCGGTTCCGCTCAGAACGACCCCCGCCTCGAGGCGCTCGACGAACTCGAAGTCCCGCCGCGCCCGACGGTTCTCGGCGATCAGCTTGGTATCTGCCATGGGTTACGTGTCGAGGGGAACGCCGGCGAAACGGCGCGCGATCTCCTTCAACATCATCAGTGCCACGCTCGGCTCCGACTCGACGATCGCGAGCGCGTCCTCGCGTGGGATGCTGAGCAGGCGAACCCTGCTGGCCGCCCGCACGCGTCCGATCCGGGTGGCCTGCGGGGTCAAGAGCGCGAGCTCTCCGAAGAAGCCCCCTTCCTTCAGCTCGATCGGCTCATCGCCGCGGAGCTCGACCGAGACCGTACCTTCGCAGATCACGAACATCCCCGAGCCGGGATCGCCGGGCAGTGCGATCACCTGACCCGGGTCGCGCTCCAGCTCCGCCACGCATCCGGCCAGGCGCTCGAGCCCGGCGTCCGAGACGTTGGCGAAGAGAGGCAGGGCGCGGAGGTCGTCGACGGTCATGGGCGGCCCATTATCGCGACCGCGCGCCGATCCCGGCGCAGCGCTCGCAGAGCGGGAACCAGGGCGCGCACGAGCGCCCACACGAGCGGCAGCGCCCGAGCGTGGGCGACTCGACCTCGACCCGAAGACGGGAGACCACCCGCGCGGCAGCCGTCTCCTCGAGTGCCGCGGCACGCTCGATCGTCACGCCTCCCACACCGGGGAACTGGAGTGCGAACCAGCGCAGGATGCTCGCCTCCCGTCCGGCTTGCTCCGCGTCCTCGAGCCGGGCGTCTCGCAGTCGTGCCGTGTCGAGGAGAAAGGTCAGGTGCGGCCGCGCGACCCGGTCTCCGGCGATGGCGAGCGCGAGCGTTCCCAGAAGCTCGAGGTTGTCATCGTCCACCGGCGCGTTGACGAGCTTCCAGGAGTCGTCGAGCGAGAGCCGTCGCCCGCGCTGGGCGAGGCGCCGCTGCACCGCCTCGAGCCGCAGTCGCAAAGGTTGCAGCGACTCGACGGCGAGCCAGCTCTCGAACGCCCATTCACGAACGGCGACGCGATGCCAGGCGACCAAGGCGGCGTCGAGGTCTCGCGGGTCGTCGACTCCGAGATCGGACAGCCTGGGGCGAATCCGTGCCTCGTCGACGACGCGGTAGCCCCAGTACTCGCCCGGGAGTCGCCCAGTGAGCCGAATATGCGGCTCGAGCGCGGACTCGACGATGTCCGGATCCGCAGTTCCCCAGCCAAGGCCTGCGAGAACGCCGACGTGACCGCGCTCGACGAGTCCGAAGCGGCCGGCGCGACCTGCGATCTGCGCGATCTCCCAGGGAAAGAGGTTGCGGCGCTCCTCGCCGTCGAACTTCGTCGTCTCGGCGAAGAGCAGCGTCTCGCAGGGGAGGTTGACGCCGTGCCCGAGCACGTCGGTGGCCACGCAGACATCGGCCGTTCCGGCCAGAAAGCGGTCGATCTCCTCGCGACGGGACGCGAGCGGCATCGCTCCGTACAGCACCGCGACGCGGCCTGGATGCGACCGGTTCACTTCCCCGGCGAGCGCGAGCACCGCCTTCCGGCTGAACGCGACGCATACGGTGCCGGTCGTGAGCGAGCGAAGTGTGCGCTCGCCCACCCATTCGAGCGGGAGCTTCCGCTCGAAGACCTTGAGCTCTGCCTCCGGGAAGGCGCGCTCCACAAGGGGAAGTGCATCGAGCGCTCCCAGCAGGAGAATCTCGCGGTACTCGCCCGCGAGCATCAGTCGCGTCCATGCCGACCCGCGCTCATCGTCGTCTGCCCACTGGATCTCGTCGAGGACGAGAAGCTCTCCCGATTGCGGCGCCATCTCCACTGTGCAGCAGACGATCGGCGCTCCCTCGTTCACGCGCTCTTCGCCGGTGATGAGCGCCACCCGGTCGTAGCCGATGCGCTCACCGAGCCTCCGATGCGCCTCCTGCGCCAGCATCCGCAGCGGCCCTGCGTACACGCCTTCACCTTTGGCGACGAGCTCCTCGAGCGCTGCGTACGTCTTGCCCGAGTTCGTCGGGCCAAGGTGCGCGACCACGCGCTCGGGCTCGCGCTGACGCGAGGGAAGCGAGATCGCGATCCGCCGCTCGGCATGCCGAACGGCGTTCCCGGGGTTCCGCCGTTGGGCGCGGGCGGACCGGCTCGGCCGCTTCTGCCGGCCGCGTGGGGGTCGTCGCTGGCGCATCGGGCAACGGTATCCGGTGGATGCTGGCAACCATGCCGTTCCACACCAGTACGGCCTCACCGGAGTCTCCCTCGCCTTCGCGCACCGACTCCTCGTCCGGGGTGTCGGCGATGCGCTCGCCGGTCACGCCGTCACGGCCGCGCCCTCGCGGGTTGCTGCGGCCTTGGCGCCTCGGACGCACGGGACACGAGGTGCTTCGCGACACGCTCTGCGTCTCGCCCCGCTCCGAGGATGAGCATCGAACTGAACGAGTGCAAGAACAGCATCCCGATGAAGTACAAGCCCGGCGACGACGGCGCAGCGCCGCGAAACTGGCTCGGGAAGCCGTCGTCGTAGTCGAGGGGCAGGTCGATCCACGAGTAGTCCGGCCGGAAGCCGGTGCACCAGATCACGTTCGAGACGTCGACGACGCTGCCGTCCTCCAGCATGGGAAGCCCGTCTCTCACGCCAACAGTACGGGCGAAAACGCGCTCGACCCCGGCAGCCTCGAGGTCCGCCGACCTGATCCGAAGAAGCGGCCCGCCATGTGATCGGATCTCGGGACGCATCTTCCGACCAATGGGGGTGTTCATCGTCAGCACCCGGGTCGCGAGAAACTTCAACACGGGGAAGATCGCGCGCGCCCGCCGGCTCTCGACGGAGAAGGGGAGCTGACCGGTATTCCGTCCCGACAGCACCGTTCGGTGCCCTACGACCGCCTCGAAGGCGATGTCGCCTCCCGAATGAGCGGCGCCGACGACGAGGACGGCGCCGTCCTGCAGCTGAGCGGGACTTCGATAGTCGCTCGAGTGCAGCTGCCTGATCCTCGGATCGAGCTCGGCTGCGAACTCGGGGACGACCGGCATCTGCATCACACCCGTCGCGACGACCACGTTGTCGGCTTCGAACTGGCTGTCGCCGGCAGCGACGGCGTATCGCTCCCCGTTCTTGGAGAGCGCATCGACGCGCATTCCCTGTCGCACGGGGAGATCGAACCGCGTTGCGTACGCCTCCAGATAGTCGGCCATCTCGTACCCGGTCGGGAACGAGTGACGCGGAGCCGGAAATGGCATTCCAGGCAACCCGTCGACTCGCGCCGGGGAGTACAGCTTGAGCGACGGCCAGCGCTTCCGCCAGGAGTCGCCGACCCGCTCCTCCGCGTCCAGGATCACGCAGGACCGGCCTCGCCTAGTCAGGTAATACCCCGCGGCCAGCCCCGCCTGACCGCCGCCGATGATCACGGTCTCGAACCGTTCTGCTGCCTGAGTGGTCACCTCTGCCTCCTTCAGTTGACCCGATCGACGGTAGGCATTGGGCGGCGGCCACGCATCGCCCGGATTCACCAACTTCAGAAGGATGCGCACGTGGTCAGTTCTGACCACGTGCGTTGCGTTCAGACGAGATCGTGCTCGTAGGCGAACGCGCCGGCGGCGGTTCGCGACGACACGTCGAGTTTGGCGAAGATGTTCTGCACGTGTCGGGCGACGGTGTGCTCGCTGATGACGAGCGCCGAGGCGATTTCTTTGTTGCCCTTCCCGGAGGCGACCAAACGAAGAACCTCCAGCTCGCGCGACGTGAGCCCATGCATGTCGTCGGCAACCTTGTCGCCGAGTGCGTCGACGCGGGCGATGTCCGGCGTCGCTCCCAGCCGCTCGAAGGCTGCTCGGGCGGCCTCCAGCTCGAGCGTTGCCGCATCCTCATCGCCGAGTGCACGGCAGGCGAGTCCGACGAGAACGCGCGTCCGCGCCACCTCGTACGGCACCTCGAGTCCTTGCCAAGCATCTGACGCGCCGCGCAGCGCAACCAGCGCCGCCTGAAAGTCGCCCTCGGCCAGGTGAACCGCGCCGCGAGCGTACGCCACCATCGCGGCCAGCATCGCGCTCTCGTATTGCTCTGCAATCGCTTCGAGCTCGAAACACGCGCTGCGCGCTTCCTCGAGATCGCCAGTAGCCAGCACGATCTCGATGCTGGCAGGGAGCAGTCCCGCGCGTCTGAGTGGATCAGCAGTTTCGCTCAGCACCCGGTGAATCGTGGACGAAGCCGCATCCTTTCGTCCCTGGGCAAGCCGCAGCTGGGCAAGCCCCGGCTGAGGCTCCCATCCGTAGCGGCTCGCCTCCCGATACGCCTCCTCGGCGGCATCGAAGTCCCCCGAGAGCCGCCGGAGCTCCGCCTGGCGGTAGAGCGCCAGGCCGACTTTCGACTCATTCATCGTGTCGGCGAAGCGCTGCCTCGCCATCTGTGCCTCCTCGAGCGCGTCCGGCCAGGCGCCGTTCAGCTGCAGGATCTCCGCGCGGTGAACCAGACAACGACCCGTGAAAGCCATCAGGTCGGGCTGTCCCTTGCACCAGCGGGTCAAGGCGGCAGTCCACTCACGCGCGCGCCGCACCTCGTACACCTCCTGGCATGCCAGGATCACGCCGCAGTAGACGAGGCCTGTGACGATCGGCGAGAGCTCGCCCGCGGTCACTGCCACCATGGCTTCGTCCAGCAGGGCCAGACCGTCCCGCACCCGACCGGCTTTGGTCAGCATCTGGCCTTCGGCGTGGGTGGCGAGCGCGAAGGCATCGGCGTCGCCCAAGCGCTCGGCGATCGCGGCAGCTTCGGCAGCGACGGCCGCCGCGGCCGCAAAATCTCCGGTCGCTTCGTGCTGGAACACAAGAGGCATGAGCAGATAGGCGCGCTCGGCGGAGCCCCCTTTCTCGTGCTCGAGCAGCCGTTGCGCCCGGCCGAGCCACCCGCTCCCGGGCCCCATCTGGCCTCGTAAGACAAGATTCATGCCAATCCAGAAGGCGCACCGCACGGCGCGAGGCACGTTGTCGTCCTCAAGGTACGCGTGATGAGCGCGCTCGAGGACGTTCAGGTAGTCGTCGTCGCGGCCGAGCATGTATGCCGAGGTCGCCAGCAACTCGAGATCCGCCGCCTCGAGCGGACCCGCGGCATCCGCACGTGAGAACGACTCGTACGTGTCCGTCCAGGCTCGGCCCGCGTAGAGCGCGCGGCCTCGCTCGAGCTCGTCGGCCATATCGTCACCCTAACGAGCAGGCGATTCCGCAGCCTGGGCGCGCGCCGACGCGCTGTCGTCAGACGCGGAGGAAGCGGCGCATCGTCATCCCGGAGCCGATCGCGCCGATCACCAGCCCGACCCCGATCAGGAGCGCAGCGGTCCAGGTGAAGGCGAGCGCGCGGACGTCGGGGTCGTCCTGGATGTGCCCGAGAATCTGCGGGACGGCGATCTCACGCCCGACGAAGAGCAGCGCAACGGCCGCGACCGAGCCGGCGAGGCCGGTGAGAACGCCCTCCAGCATGAACGGCCCGCGGACGAACCAGTTCGTCGCGCCCACCAGCTTCATCACCTCGATCTCGCGGCGGCGGGCGAAGATCGAGAGACGGATCGTGTTCGCGATCAGGATCGTGGAGGCGCCGAGGAGCACGATCACGACCACGAGGAAGACGACTTGGATCGCCCGGGCGATCTGCAGGATCCGCTCCGAGACCTCCTTCCCGTGCCTGACCTCGTCGACCGCCGCGAGCTTTGCGTTCCGGACGGTGGCGGCGATATTCGCCGTGTCCTCGCCCCGCTTCGGAACGACGTCGAAGGAGGCGGGGAGCGGGTTCGAGACGAGGTTCTCGGTGAGCTCGGGGTTGCGCTTGCGCATGATCGCGAGCGCCTCCGCCTTGGGGATGAAGTCGATGCCGCCGACCTTGACTCGCTCGTCCGACTCGAGCAGGACGCGAAGCTGGTCGATCTGCTTCGGGGTCGCCTCGTCTTTGACGTAGACGTGAACCGCGAGCTCTCGCTTCTTGTCGTCCGACCAGGACACGAGCCAGGTGCCGATGCCGACGAAGACTCCGATCAGGACCATCCCGATCAGAACGGACACGACCGAGGCGAAGGTGGTCGCGAGGTTCGCGCCGATCGAGCGGAACGCTTCCGAGAACACGAGCTTGAGGCGCGTCATTCCTCGGTGTATCCGCCGCGGCGCTCGTCACGGACGAGCCTGCCGGCTTCGAGGGCGATCACGCGTTTTCGCATCTTGTCCACCATCTCGCGATCGTGCGTGACCATGAGGATCGTCGTGCCGGTGCGGCTGATGCGATAGAGGAGCTGCATGATCCCGACCGACGTGTCCGGGTCGAGGTTCCCGGTCGGCTCGTCACAGACAAGCAACGGCGGATGGTTGACGAACGCCCTTGCGATCGAGACCCGCTGCTGCTCTCCGCCCGAGAGCTCCTCCGGCCTGGAGTTCATCTTGTGCGCGAGGCCGACGAGGTTGAGCACCTCCGGAACCTTCTTGCGGATCTGCGAGCTCGACTGGCCCTGCACGCGAAGGGCATAGCCGATGTTCTCGGCGGCAGTGCGGTTCGGCAGGAGCTTGAAGTCCTGGAACACGCAGCCGAGATTTCGGCGTAGGAGCGGCACCTTCGAGCGCTTGAGGCGCGCGAGGTCGCGTCCGCCGACGACGATGCGTCCCTGGGTGGGATCGATCTCTTTCAACAGCAGACGAATCACGGTCGACTTCCCAGAGCCCGAGGCGCCGACGACGAAGACGAACTCGCCCTTGTCGATCGTGAACGAGACACCCTCGAGCGCGACCACTCCGGGCTCGTAGACCTTCTGGACGTTCTCGAAGACGATCATCGCCGAGCCGCTCGGCTCGGCGTCCACCGGCTTCGGAGTCGCGAGAGTCTCGGTCTGTGGCTCGGCCAATGCGGTCATAGTCGCGTGTGTCTGAGAGTCGTAATCCAACACCGGGTGAAGGGGAGACGCAGCCGCGGACGGCCGCTCCGGTTCTTGGGAAGCGCCGAGTCTAGCTGACATCTCGGCTGCTCAGAGGACTTTTCACCTGCGCAAGCCAAGAATCCGCTCACGCGGACTCCTGCCGCGCGAACATCCCTAAAGGCGGCCGCTTCGCGACCGCGGGCCCCCATCATTTCTCTCATAGCACCTTGCCCGCCGCCTTGGCAAGGAGGTAAGAGTGGACGAAGCCGTCGAGCGCGCCGTCCAGGACAGACTGGATGTTCCCGACCTCGTGGTCGGTTCGGTGATCCTTCACCAGCTGGTAGGGGTGGAGCACGTACGAGCGAATTTGACTCCCGAAGCCGATGTCCTGCGCCGCGCCTCGCTCCCGCGCCAACTCGGCCTCGCGCTTCTCCTCCTCGAGCTCGGCGAGGCGCGAGCGCAGGATCCGGAGCGCCGTTTGCTTGTTCGACGTCTGCGAGCGCTCGTTCTGGCATTGGACGACGATGCCGCTCGGAAGGTGCGTGATCCTGACCGCGCTGTCGGTCTTGTTCACGTGCTGGCCGCCGGCGCCGCTCGCGCGGTAGGTGTCGATCCTGAGATCGGACTCGTCGATCTCGATCGGAGCGTCGTCCGGGAGGAGCGGCGCGACGACGACCTGCGAGAACGCGGTGTGTCGGCGGTGCGAGGCGTCGAAGGGCGACTGCCGCACGAGGCGGTGGACTCCCCGCTCGGCCTTGAGGACGCCGTAGGCGTTCTCGCCGCGAACCGCGACCGTCGCTGACTTCAGGCCCGCTTCCTCGCCCGGGCTCGCCTCGAGCAGCTCGTGCTCGAACCCGCGGTCGGACGCCCAGCGCAGGTACATGCGGAGAAGCATCTCCGCCCAGTCCTGGGCGTCGGTGCCACCCGTGCCCGCGTGGATCTCGAGGATCGCATCGCCCGTGTCGTACTTCCCGTTGAAGAGCGCATCCTCCTGCAGGCGCCCGAGCTCGCCCTCGAGGGAGTCGACGATCTCGGCAATCTCCGCTCCGAGCTCCCCCTCGCCGAAGGAGGCGAGCTCCTTCGCGTCTTCGTACTCACGTCTTAGGCGCTCGTAGCGCTCGAGCTTGCGGGTGGTGCGCGCGTGCTCGGTCGATATCCGCGCAGCCTGGGCCTGGTCGTCCCAGAAGCCGGGCGCGCCCATCGCCTCCTCGAGCCCCACTTGTCCGCGCGCTAACGCCTCCGGGTCAAAGATAATCACGGACCCAGGCGAGCTGGGCTCCGATCTCCTCGAGCCGCTGGTCGAGGCTCTGCGTCGTCTCCGCCATGCGCAAAGAGGGTAGCCGAGGGCGCTGTTGTGTAAATCTGGTGCTTTGCCGGAGCAGGTTCGGGGAAAGGTCAGTCGGGCACCGTGATCGCATCTCTTGGAAGAAAAGCGCGAACGCACCATCCGGTCGAGGTCGAGCTGGGAATCGTCGCGCTGGTCCTGATCGCCTGGCAAGCGGCGCGCATCCCGCTCGAGGGAACGGTCGAGACCTCGCTCGCCAACGCTCGCTCGGTTCGAGAGTTGGAGGGCGCCCTCGGGCTCGACGTCGAAGGCCCCTTCGTACGCTTCGGCGCCGCGGCGCCGGTCGACGGCATTCTCGAATGGCTGTACACAGGCATCCACGTTCCGGCGCTGTTCGGATTCTTCGCGGCCGCCTGCGTCTACGCGCCCGAGCGGTACGCACGGCTGCGCACCATCTACGTCGTGTCGTTCCTGCCGGCGCTCCTCGCCATCGGCCTCTATCCCCTCGCGCCACCGCATTGGATCTCCGAGCTCGGCTTTGGGCCAGCGCCCGAGCAGGGCGAGCTCGCCGGATCGATCGACACGTTGATTCACAACTCGACGGCTGCGATCGCCAGCCAGCACTTCGGCTTCGCGGTCTTCATCGCGGCCGCCTCGCTCTGGCTCGCGCCCCGCTCGCCTTTTGCCTGGGCGACGCTCGCCTACCCCGTTCTGGTTTTCGTGATCATCGTCGGAACCGGCAACCACTACGTCCTTGACTGCATCGTCGGCACGCTCACGTTCGGGCTCGCGGCCGGGGTCGCCGCCGTCCTGCACGGCGGGCGGGAGCCGCGCGCTGCTGCCGCGCCTCCCACGCGAACGGTGATCAGCGTCTCCCTCGGCTTCGCGATGATCGCCTGGGGTCTCGTCTCCCTGCAGGTGATCGAGCCGAGGGGTTGGAGCAACGTCGTCCCCGTGCTGGTGCTCATCGGAGGGATCGCGGCAGTGGTCGCGCCGCGGTTCAGCACGAAGGAGCCGCTCGCAGAGAGCTCGTAGGGCGAGGCTCGCCTCGCCCTCCAAGCGCCGACGACGGACTTTGGGCAAGCCCCTAGGAGTGAGTCGCCATTGCGCTCATATCTCAAGTCTGCTATATAGCGAGATTGAGATATCAGATGCGAGAGCGAACTGGCGACAAGACCATCGATCGGCTCCGTGAGCGCATCGCGCATGTCGGCGACGACGGCTGGTTCTTCGCGCAGATCGCCGAGCAGGTCGCGGGGCGTCGACGGGAGCTCGGCCTCTCGCAGAGTCAGCTCGCCGAGCTGACGGGCACGACGCAGTCGGCGATCGCGCGACTCGAATCGGGGGGACGACCACCTCGTATCGACACCCTCCTTCGGATCACGAGCGCGCTCGACTGCGAGCTCGAGGTTCGGCTCAGACCGAGAACTACGAGAGGGGAGCGAACGTGACCACGCATGCGCTCGACCACGACGAGATCCAGACCACCAGAGGAGAGAAGTTCCTCGCGGTAGTGCTCGGGATCTTCCTGCTCATCGGGCTCGTCTGGGCGTACGGCAAGCTCGACACCCGGGACACGTACTACGAGGCGCCGTCGTACACGGTCTCCGAGCAGACGGCGATCGACTCGAACCAGGCAGCCGACCAGGAGCTCGCCGCCGCGCAGACAGCACGGACACAAGCGTTCTCCAACCTCGAGTTCACGCGCGAGCGCTACCGGACGGCGCTCGATGCGGGACAGCCCGCGCCCGATCTCGAGGCCGACTACCGCCGAGCCGAAGAGGCGCTGGCCTCGGCGGACGCCCGCCTTGCGGCGGCGCAACAACGCGTGGCGGCGACAGAGCCTGCCGCCCAGGCTGCCAGCGACCGCTACTTCGACGAGCAGAGTCAGCGGCAGCAGCGGGAAGCTCGCTTGACGTTCTTCCTGCGCCTGGCCCTCAGCCTGGTCGCCCTGGGTCTCGCGTACGGCTTGGTCATCGGACTCCGCGGGTCGCGGTACTTCACGCTTGCGCTCGCAGGAGTCGGAGCGGCAGTGGTGCTCTCGCTCGTGCTCGCCGGCGACTACATCGAGGACTACGTCGAATGGCGAGACACCGGCCCGGTGGTGCTGTCCGCGGCAGGGATCGCGCTGACCTTCGTGACGTTCTGGGCCCTGCAGCGATATCTGCAGCGGCGGATCCCCTTGCGTCGCGTGCGAAAGGGCGAGTGCCCGTTCTGCGGGTTCCCCGTCACCGACAACTCGCGCTGCGAAGGCTGCGGCCGGATCGTCGCAGGCTCGTGTGGAAGCTGCGGCGATCGCCGCCGCGTCGGCGTCCTCTTCTGCGGCAGCTGTGGAAAGGCGTAGGAGAATGCGCGATCCACGATCGTTCGTGCTCCCGGGCGTCTTCGCCTTCCTCGCGGCTGGCTTCGCCTTCCACGTCGCCTACGTCTGGCGCTGGGTGGACTGCTCGAACGAGGCGTGGAGCGAGTGCAGCACTCCCGGCGGCCTGGTGCAGCTCGTGATCGCTGGCCTCGGCCTCCTTCCCGCGCTTGCGACGTTCGCTCTGGCCGTGTGCGGCCGCGGTCGTCCTTGGCGCTGGTTCCTCCTGACCGCGCTCGTCTACGGCGCGTGGGGCGTCTACGTGTCGGAGGTGTTCGTCGGCTAGCGCCGCGGGCGTCACGCGCCGTGGCACTTCTTGAACTTCTTGCCCGAGCCGCACCAGCAAGGGTCGTTTCGTCCGACATCCTTGTGCTCGTTCACGACCTGCTGCTGAATCGGGAGAGCGGAGGAGCGAGGGGGCGGCGTGGCGACCGCGGTCGCGGCCCCGGCGCCTGCGGCGGCGATCGCGTCAGCCCCTGCGGAGGTCTCGTGCTCGTAGCGGAGGTCGCCATCGTGAGCCTGGATCGGCTCCAGGGCCGGCTGCTCGATCTGCACCGAGACGTGGAAGAGCGTGAAGACGACCTCTTCGCGGATCGTCCCTGAGAGCTCCTCGAAGAGGATGTGGCCCTCCCCGCGATACTCGACGAGCGGGTCTTTCTGCGCGAATGCGCGCAGGTGCACGCCTTCGCGCAAGTAGTCCATCGACTCCAGGTGCTCGCGCCAGCGGTGATCGACGACCTGGAGGATGACGTAGCGCTCGACCTCGCGCGCGAGATCGGCCCCGAGCGCCTGCTCGCGCTCGGCATACGTCTCGAGCGCGTCCTCGACGAACTCCTCGCTCAGCGCGGCGCGATCGGTCACGTCGACCTCCTCGCGCAGCTCGTCGACCGTGATGTCCGTCCCGGAGAGCGACTGCATGTGCGTGACGAGGCCGACGAGATCCCAGTCCTCGGCGAACTCGGAGTCGGTGAGCTGGGCGACCCCGCCCTCGACCGTCTCCGTAATCCAGCTCCGCACCTCGTCGGACAGATCCTCGCCCTCGAGCACGCGGCGGCGTTGGTCGTAGATGACGAGGCGCTGCGTGTTCATCACGTCGTCGTACTTGAGGACGTTCTTGCGCGCGACGAAGTTCTGCTCCTCGACCTTCTTCTGGGCGTTCTCGATCTGCTTCGAGAGGATTCCGGCCTCCATCGGCTGGTCGTCCGGGATCTTGAAGCGGTTCATGATCCCGTGGATCCGGTCGCCCGCGAAGAGCCGAACGAGGTCGTCCTGGGCCGAGAGATAGAAGCGCGACTCGCCGGGGTCACCCTGGCGCCCTGAGCGTCCGCGGAGCTGGTTGTCGATGCGCCGAGCCTCGTGGCGTTCGGTGCCGAGCACGTATAGGCCACCGACCCCGACCACGCCCTCGCCGAGCTTGATGTCGACTCCGCGGCCGGCCATGTTCGTCGCGATCGTGACCGCCCCCGGCTGGCCCGCGTCCGTGATGATCTCGCCCTCGCGCTCGTGTTCCTTCGCGTTCAGGACGTTGTGCGGGATGCCCTTACGCTTCAGAAGCTCAGCCAGGAACTCCGACGTCTCGACGGCGATCGTGCCCACGAGAACGGGCTGCCCCTCCTCGTGGCGCTCGACGATGTCGTCGAGCACCGCCTGCCACTTCGCCTCGACCGTCTTGAAGATGTAGTCGTTCTCGTCCGCCCGCGCGATCGGCTCGTTCGTGGGGATCTCGACCACATGCAGGTTGTAGATCTCCACGAACTCCTTCTCCTCCGTCTTCGCCGTGCCGGTCATTCCTCCGAGCGTCTCGTACAGCCGGAAGTAGTTCTGGAGCGTGATCGTGGCAAGGGTGACGTTCTCCTCGCGGATGCGAACGCCCTCCTTGGCCTCGATCGCCTGATGCAGTCCCTCGCTCCAGCGCCGGCCCTCCATGATGCGCCCCGTGAACTCGTCGACGATCTTGACCTCGCCCTCCTGCACCACGTAGTCGACGTCGCGCCTGTACAGCGACTCCGCCTTGAGCGCCTGGGTCAGGTGGTTGACGAGGAGGACGTGGCTCGGCTCGTACAGGTTGTCGATCGCGAGCGCGTCCTCGACCGCCGCGATCGCGGTCTGCGCGGGCGAGACGGTCTTGAACTTCTCGTCGTACAGGTAGTCGGCGCCGGAGGTCTCGGTCTCGTCCTCTCCCTTCGCGGACTTGCGGGTCGCGGCCTGCCCGTGCAGGCCCTTGACCACGCGCGCGAACTGGTAGTAGGTCGACGCGGCCGTCTCCGGCTCGCCGGGGATGATGAGCGGCGTTCGGGCCTCGTCGATCAGGATCGAGTCGACCTCGTCCACGATCGCGTAGGCGTGGCTGCGCTGGACGGTTCCCTCGAGGGAGACCGCCATGTTGTCGCGCAGGTAGTCGAACCCGAACTCCGAGTTCGTCCCGTATACGACGTCGCAGGCATACGCCTTGCGGCGCTCCGCGAACGGCATCATGTTCTGAATCGAGCCGACGGACGAGCCGAGCAGGTCGTACACCGGACGCGTCCACTCCGAGTCGCGCTTGGCGAGGTAGTCGTTGGTGGTCACGAGATGAACGCCGCGACCCGTGAGCCCGTTCAAATAAAGTGCTTGGACGGCGACGAAGGTCTTTCCCTCACCCGTCTTCATCTCGGCGATATCGCCCTCGTGGAGGACGACCCCGCCCATCAGCTGCACGTCGAACAGGCGGACTCCGATCGTGCGCTTGAACGCCTCGCGCACGGCGGCGAACGCCTCGAAGATGATCTCCTCGAGGGTCTCCCCGTTCTCGAGGCGCTGCTTGAACTCAGCGGTCTTCGCGGTCAGCTCGGCGTCCGAGAGCGCCTCGAACTCGGGCTCCAGCGTGCCGATGTACGCAGCCTGCTCGGAGAGGCGCTTGAGGCGCCGCCCCTCGCCCATGCGGAGGACGCGCTCGAACTTCCCGAACGACTGGCTGGACACGGGCCTAGGGTACCGGCTCGGGTTCGGGGTGCTCTGCCACGCGATTCCCTCCACGCCGGCCACCAGACCGCGGTAGACGCCGCGCTACGCGCGCGAACCGCCGAGCAGCTCGTGCAACGAGGCTAGAGGGGCTCGACCTCGACCTCAAAGAGCGAGTCGGTGAGCCGCTGCGCCCGCACGACGAACGACGCGAAGCGCGTGGCGCCCAGTTGCTCCAGCTCGGGGAGCTGCGCGCCTGACGGCATGCCGTCGACTCGAATCAGGAGTCCGTCTGCGGTTCGCACCACCTCGAGCGCATCGCCGTTCGGAGCATGTCGCAGCTCGAGAATCTTGATCGAGCAGGCGCCCACCGCCCAGAGCTCCGGTCGCCGCCGGGCGACGGCGCGGTACGGAGGATCGATCGAGCCCTCGAGTGCCGCCGCCAACGGCAGGAGGTCGAGGCCGTCGGGCCCCTCCTCCATGAGGACGAGTCCGTCCGGCAGCATCACGAACTGCACCTCCTCTCCTGTCCTCCCGGGCGCCTCGACCAGCTTGACGGCATCCCATTCGCGCTGCCGCGGGATCCCTGTGATACCGACCGCGAGCCAGTGCCGGCCTGGATCGAGCGGCATCAACTGGAGGTCACGCGACTGCTTCGTCCTGCCCGCCGCCGGTCTTCTCGTCGACGACGACGTCCCGGGCAGGCAGCAGGCCCGCGCCTCGCTTCTGAGCCTCGCGACGCGGCTCGTGCACACGCTTGTCGCGGTAGCGCTCGATCTGGCGCTCGAGCTTCTCGACCAGCAGGTCGGTCGCCGCCTCGTAGGTGAGCGCGGACTCACGCGCGACCAGGTTCGGCCCCTTCGTGTGGACGATGGCCTCCGCGGAGTGATTGTCTCGGATCGAGGGGTTGTGCTCCCTCCACAACGTCACCTCGACCAGCGTCTGGTCGTACAACCGCTTGCCCAGCTTTCCGATGCGCTTCTCGACATATGCCCTCACCGAGTCGTCGAGGGTGTCGTGTCGAGCCTTGACCTCGAGCCTCATGGGGCGCCCCTTCCGGATCGACGTCGGAACGAAGACCGCAGGCTCAATCTAACGAACTGCTCTCGCCAGGGTGATGACCTCGACGCGTCGTGCTCCGACCCGGCGAAGTGCCGACGCGCAGGCGTCGGCTGTTGCGCCCGACGTGTAGACGTCGTCGATGAGACACACGGCACGCGGAGCCTCTCCTTCGGCGATCACGCTGCCGCGCACGTTTCGGCGTCGGTCGACGAGAGCGAGCCCTTGCTGACGCGGGAGCGAGCGGCTACGGCGGAGTGGCTCGCAGGTGGGCAGATCCCAGAGATCGCCGAGCGCGGCAGCGAGCCCTCTGGGAGGAACGACTCCGCGTCTCCAAGCGCGCTCCGGGTCGCCGGGAACGTGCGCAAGCGCGTCCACCTCGGGTCGCCCGACCACCTCGGCGACGAGCGCCGCTGCCTCGATGGCGAGCTTTCTGCGCCCGTGCTCCTTCCACGAGCGGACGAGCGCCTTGGCACGACTGTCGTAGATGACAGCCGCACGGGCACGAGCGAAGGCGAGGCGGCGACCCGAGCATTCGGCGCAGCGCCTGACCGGCCAGGTACCGGGCGAGCCGCAGCGCTCGCAGACGGGTGGGCTCAGGCGGATTAGCTCTCCACGACAGCGTTCACAAAGGGCGCGACCGGGCCGCTCGCAGACTGCGCAGCGCTCCGGGAGCAGCAGATCGAGCACCACCTCATTGTCGGCGCCTATTCGTCACGACTTTGCGAAAAGATGCGATCGGCTTCCTGGAGAGTCTCCGCGGAGCCGATGTCGTACCAGTCACCCGGCAAGCGCCAGGTGTGAACCGACGTACGCGGGTAGAGCCACTCGATCAGGCGTCCCGGCTGGTCGGGATTGTTGCCCTCCGCCAGGTACTGCCGGATCAGCGGCAGGGTGTGGCGCGGGTAGAAGTAGAGCGCGACGCCGGCGAGAGTCGAGCGCGCGTCCTCGGGTTTCTCCTCGAAGAAGGTGATGCGATCCTGATCGTCTATCTCGACCTGGTTGTACTCGCCCATGAGGCTCAGATCGCCGACGTCGTGGACGGCCAGCACTGGCGCGTCGACCTTCCGACCGTAGGCCGCGAAACCGGACACGTCTTCGCCGAACAGGTTGTCGCCGGCGACCACGACGAGGTCGTCGTCGAGCCCCGTCTCGTCGAGCACGAAGGCAGTGTCTCCGATCGCGCCGAGACGGTCGTCGTTCGAGGTCGTCCCGTCGTTCACGATCGTGACGTCATCCTTGTCCACCGCCCATTCCTCGAAGTGCGGAGTGAACTTCGCGTTCGTGACGACGATCGTCTCGTCGACGCCCATGGCCTGCAGCCGCTCCAGGACGTGATCCAGCATGGGCCTGCCGCCCACCTCGAGCAGCGCCTTGGGCTTGTCGAGGGTGAGCGGGTAGAGACGCGTCGCGTAGCCGGCTGCGAGGACGAGGGCCCTCATGCGGTCAGGTCTTCCATGTTCCACGCCATGACATCAGATTCCGGACCAGGACGACACGACCTCTATGTTCCCTCGTTCCAGCTCGCCAGGTAGTCGGCCTGCTCCGCGGTCAGCTGATCGATCTCGAGACCCATCGTCGTGAGCTTGAGTCGCGCGATCTCCTGGTCGATCTCCTTCGGCACGTCGTAGACGCGGCGCTCGAGGCCGGCGCCGTTCGCGACCACCCACTCAGCCGAGAGCGCCTGGTTCGCGAAGGACATGTCCATGACGATTGCGGGATGACCCTCGGCGGCAGCGAGGTTGACGAGTCGCCCATCGGCGATCAGGTACAGGCGCCGGCCATCCGCCATCGTGAACTCGTCCACCAGGGCGCGCGCCTCACGGGTCTCGACCGCGAGGTCACGCAGCGCCCCGATCTCGATCTCGACGTTGAAGTGCCCCGTGTTGGCGAGGATTGCGCCGTCCTGCATACGCTCGAAGTGCGCCCTCGAGATGACGTTCTTGTCCCCCGTCGCCGTGCAGAACACGTCTCCGAGCGCCGCAGCCCGGTCCATCGGCATGACCTCGAAGCCGTCCATCACGGCCTCGAGCGCGCGCACGGGATTGACCTCGGTGACGATCACGAGCGCGCCCATCCCTCGCGCGCGCTGCGCGACGCCTCGTCCCACCCAGCCGTACCCCGCGACGACGAAGCGCCCGCCCGCGAGCAGGACGTTCGTGGCGCGGATGATCCCGTCGATCGTCGACTGGCCGGTGCCGTAGCGGTTGTCGAACAGGTGCTTCGTCTGCGCCTCGTTGACCGCTATCACCGGAAACCCGAGCTTCCCCTCCCGCTCGAGCGCCTTGAGACGGATGACGCCGGTGGTCGTCTCCTCGGTGCCCGCGATGACGTCGCCGAGTTGCTCGCGCCTTGCCGAGTGGAGCACGCCGATCACGTCCGCGCCGTCATCCATCGTCAGGTGCGGTCGGTGGTCGACCGCCGCCTCGATGTGGCGGTAGTAGGTGTCGTTGTCCTCAGCGTTTATCGCGAAGACCGCGATCTCGTGCTCGTCGACCAGCGCTGCCGCGACGTCGTCCTGGGTGGACAGCGGATTGGACGCGCAGAGGACGACGTCCGCGCCGCCCGCCTTCAGCGTCCGGGCGAGGTTCGCGGTCTCGGTGGTGACGTGGAGGCATGCCGATACGCGAAGTCCGGCCAGGGGCCGCTCGCTCTCGAACCGCGCGCGAATCGCCGCGAGGACCGGCATCTGCCGGTCCGCCCACTCGATCCGCCGCACGCCTTCGGCGGCGAGCGACAGATCCTTCACGTCGTATCGCTGGGTCGTTGCCATCGTCCCTCTCTCGATCGGAGTTGTCTTACGGGTCAGGCGGCCAGAAGCCGCTCGTGCTTTCGCTGCTCCCACTCGACCCACTCGGGCGCGGGAGTGCCGGCACTCGGGACGTTGGTGCCGGCGAGCCAGGACTCGACGGCGGCGCGGAGCGCGGGTTCGCGGCGGAGCCTCAGGGCGAAGGCGACCTCGTCCAGCTCGACGGCGAAGCGGCGCCTGAGATCGGCGAGCGCGCGGAGCTGGTTGAGCTCGCGAAGGCCGTACTGGCGGTAGCCACTGGCGGTGCGCGACGGAATGACCAGACCGGCTCGCTCGAGGTAGCGGAGCATGCGCGCCGACCACCCGCTGCGAGCCGCTGCCTGTCCCACCGAAACGTTATCCATGAGTAGAACCTTAGCACAGGTGTGTCAAAGTTCAGGTTCCGATCGGCGGCCCGCGCCGCGGAACGGGGGTGGAGTGGATGATCGACGTCGTGGTCAGCCCGAACGGCGTAAAGCGGTCGAGCACGTCCTCGAGCTCGTCGATCGAGCGCAGGTATAGCCGGAGCAGGTAGCAGTCCTCGCCCGTGATCCGGTAGCACTCTCCCACCTCGGCCGTCTCGCGCGCGATCTCCGGGATCCGCTGGAGCTGTCCCGGTGAGGGCCTGATCCGAACGACCGCGGACACCGGGAAGCCGACTGCCGACGGGTCGATCTCGGCGCGGTAGCCGGCGATCACTCCCGCTCGTTCGAGCCGCTGCACGCGTTCGGCGACGGCGGGCGCCGACATGCCGATTCGCCGGCCGAGCTCGGCGATGCCGATGCGGCCGTCCACTCGCAGCTCCGTCAGCAGTCGGAGGTTGATCTCATCCAGGAGAGTCGCTTCGTAGGCCATCGTGTCCTGAGTCCGTGCTTTTCTTGGCATCTAGCTCCTAAGTCCGTTGATCGCCCATTCCAGGATGACAGATCGCTTGCGACCATGCAGGTGTGTCTGCGACGCTCGTCCGTCTCGCCGAGAGAACGCGGCCCGAGGCGTTCTTCGTCGGCAGCGCGATCTTCCACTACCTGGGGCCGGCCTTCGCCGTGCTCCTCTTCGCTCGGGTAGACCCGCTGGGCGTCGCCTGGCTCAGGATCGCGAGCGCGGCAACGGTGTTCGCTCTCTGGCGGCGGCCGTGGCGGCGGCTGGCCGGACTCGATCGGGACGGACGGAGGATCGTTCTCGCGCTCGGCGCAGTCTTCGCGGTCATGAATGTGTGCTTCTACGTCGCCATCGACCGGCTTCCGCTCGGCACCGTCGCCGCGATCGAGTTCCTGCCCGTGATCCTGCTCGCCGCTCTCGGCGCCAGGACCGGGAGGAACGCCGCAGCGCTCGGTCTCGCGGTCCTCGGCGTCTACCTCCTGACCGACGTGGAGCTCGAGGGCGAGCCGGTCGGTCTCGCCTTCGCGTTCGCCAACGCCGCACTGTTCGCGCTCTACATCGTGCTCGCCCACCGGCTCTCGCGGATCCCGGGGATCGGACGGATCGACGGCCTGGCGGCCGCGATGCTGGTCGCGGCGGTCTGCGTGACTCCCCTCGCCGGCTGGAGCGCGGCGCCGGCACTTCTCGACCCGGTCGCTCTCACCGCGGGCGTCGGGGTGGGCATCGCGTCTTCGGTCGTGCCGTACGTCTTCGACCAGCTGGCGATGGCTCGCCTGCGGCGCGCGACCTACTCGCTTCTGGTGTCGCTCCTGCCGGCGACCGCGACCGTCATCGGGATCCTCGTGCTGAGCCAGCTGCCGTCGTGGATCGAGGTCGTCGGCGTGACGCTGGTGGTCGCCGCCGTCGCAGCCCACCGCGAGCCAGAACGCCAGCCTAGTGACACAGTGTCACAAGGTCGTCAGGCGGCAGACGTGCCCTCTCGCCCGTAGCGGTCCTCGATGCGGACGACGTCGTCCAAGTGCGGTGTCGAGACCTCGAGGATGAGGGTGTCCTCGAGCGCGGTGACGCGGTGCACAGTGCGCGGCGGGTAGCGGAGCGCTTCTCCCGGCCCGACCTCCACCACCTCGAGCTCGCCGTCTCCGGCCCTGCCGAACTCCAGCCGTGCCCGCCCCTCGTGGACGAGCCAGGACTCGTCCTTGACCTCGTGGTATTGGAGGCTCAGCGCCTCACCCGCACGGATGAAGAGGAGCTTCCCCACGTACTGCTCTGCCTCCGCCCAGATCAGCTCCCAGCCCCAGGGCTTCTCGACCCGGCGGGGGGTGAACGCGAACGTCGCGCCGGCGCCCTTGCTCACGAGAAGCGGAGCGCCTTCTCGGGAATTCGCTGGTCGGCGCCGACGCGGAGGCCGTGGTCGAGCTCGTTTCCTGCTCCGAGCACGGCGCCCGGGCCGATCACGGCGAGATTTCGCACCTCGCACCCGTCACCGAGGCGCGCCTCGTCTCCGACCACGGAGCCGACGACCACCGAGCCGGCCCCCAAGGTGGCACGCGAGCCGACGACCGCGTTCTCGACGATGGCGCCCTTGCCCAGGCAGGTCCCCTCGCCGACGACGGCGAGGCTGCCCACGCGCGCGCCGGACTCCACCACCGCGCCCGGGCCGACGTAGACCGGGGGCACCAGGCGCGCTCCAGAATCGACCTCTGCGCTCGGATCGACGAGCGTGAAGTCGGACCCGAGAGCCTCTCCCACCTCGGTCGTGAAGGTTCGCTCGAGGACGTCGCGGTGCGCCTGCAGGTACGACTCCGGCGTCCCGACGTCGAGCCAATACCCGGGAAGAGCCACGCCGAACACCGTGCCGGTCTCGGCCAGCCGCGGGAAGACCTCGCGCTCGATGGAGACCGCGCGACCCTCGGGCACGAGCTCTAGCACCTCGGGCTCGAGCACGTAGAGACCGGCATTGATGAGATCGGTGTCGATGTCCTCGGGGCGCGGCTTCTCGAGGAAGCTCTCGACTCGGCCGTCCGTGGCGGTCCGCACGAGCCCGTAGCGGCTGGGGTCGGCCACCGGGGTGAGCAAGATCGTCGCCTTGGCGCCGGTGGAGCGGTGAAAGCGGACGAGCTCGGAGAGATCGGCTTCGCGGAGCGAGTCGCCGTTCAACGCGAAGAAGCTGCTTTCGAGCTCTCGCGCGGCGAATCCGATCGCCCCGCCGGTTCCGAGCGGCGCCGGCTCGACCGCGTACTCGAGAGCGAGGCCGCCGTACTCCTTGCCAAACGCGGCGCCGATCTGATCCGGCAGGTAGCCGCACGAGACAATTCCTCGGGAGACCCCGTGCCGCGCCAGGTGCTCGAAGGTATAGGAGAGAAGCGGCCGGTCGACGAGCGGGAGCATGTCCTTCCTCGTCCGGTCGGTTAGAGGTCGAAGCCGGGTGCCCTGGCCACCGACGAGCACCACCGCCGGCAGGCTCACGTGAAGGCCCGTCCGATGCCCTCGTATTCGAACCCGAGAGCTCTGAGCGTCGCCGGGTCGAGCATGTTGCGTCCGTCGACCAACAGTCGATTCCGCATCCGCGCCCCGGCCTCGGCCCAGTCGAGGTCGCGAAGCTCCGGCCACTCGGTCACGATCACGGCCGCGTCCGCGCCCTCTAGCGCCTCGAGCGCCGATTCGGCGATCTCGACCCCGCCGAGCTGACCCGCCGCGACGGCGACCGGGTCCCAAGCGCGCACCTCGGCACCCTCTGCCTGCAGACGGGCGGCGAGCACGAGACTTGGAGCTTCCCGCATATCGTCGGTGCCGGGCTTGAAGGCGAGCCCGAGGAGCGCGATCTTCTTCCCTCGAAGCGAGCCGAGTCGGCGTTCAAGCTTGCCGACCGCACGTCGCTTCTGGAGCTCGTTGACCTCGATGACCGCCGCGAGCAGCTGAAAGTGGTAGCCGGAGTTCGAGGCAAGCTGCTTCAACGCTAGCGAGTCTTTCGGAAAGCAGCTTCCCCCGTAGCCGATTCCCGCGCGCAGGAAGTGCGGCCCGAGACGCCTGTCCATCCCGACTCCCTCGGCGACCTTCACCACGTCGGCGCCTGTTGCCTCGCAGACGTTCGCGATCTCGTTGATGAAGCTGATGCGGGTCATCAGGAAGGCATTCGCCGCAAGCTTGATCATCTCCGCCGAGTTGACGTCGCTGCGGAGAACCGGGGCGTCGATGCCCGCGTGCAGCCGCTCGACGACATCGCCGTCCGCCGCGTCGAAGGCCCCGATGACGATCCGGTCCGGGTGCATGAAGTCACGAACCGCGGTTCCCTCCGCTGTGAACTCGGGATTCGAGACGTAGCCGACGTTCTCGAACCCCCGCTCGGTCAAACGGTGGCGCACGGCATTGCCGGTTCCCACCGGCACGGTGCTCTTCATGGTCAGGACGATCCTCCGCTCGACCCGCGGCAGCTCGTCCACGACCGTCCAGACCGCTGTCAGGTCCGCGTCGCCGGAGCGCGTCGGCGGCGTGCCGACTGCGACGTACACGACGTCCGCCTCGGCCAGCGCGTCCTCGACCTCCGTCGTAAAGCTCAACCGCTCGCGGTTCTTCTCGAGCAACTCCGAGAGGCCTTCCTCGTGGATCGGAACCTCACCCCGTCGCAGCGTCTCGATCTTCTCGGCGACGATGTCTCGCACGACAACGTGATGTCCGAGGTCGGCGAAGCAGGCGCCGGTGACCAGGCCGACGTAGCCGGCGCCGAAGACCGCGATCTTCAGTTCTTCTTCCCTCTCGCCAACGGCTTCAAGCCCTTGGCGATCGCGAGCATCGTCTCGTTCGAGAGGCGGTCGAGGAGGGTGTTGATCACCCAGTAGCGCGCGTGCTTCGTCCGCAGGACGACCATGTGCAGCTTCGGCCCGTCGTAGTAGAGGTCGTAGATGCGCCCCTTGATCCTGCGCGTGTGACTCTTGTCCGCGAGCACCGGTGCGTCGTCCCAATCCGTCATCTGCACGCCCCAGTACTCGTTCGAGCCAATGCTGTAGACGAGTCGCACGGCTTTGTGCTTCTCGCCCGGATCGATCCAGTACAGGCGGACGGGCGTCGTCCGGTCGGTCCAGGAGCTGCGCTCGATCACGGTCGGCAGCATCAGCGGGAAGGGAACGCGCGAACGGCGCTCGCGCAGGAGATCGCGGGCCGCGCTCGGCGCGAACACGACGTTCGGTCGCTCACGCCGTGGGGTCTGGTCGATCGCAGACGAGGCGAGGGTTCCATGGAAGGTCCTGCCGACGACAACGGTCAGCATGGCGCCGTTCGCAAGCTGTGAGATCGCTCTCGGGAGACGCTCGGTCTCGGCGGAGCCGAAGAGGTTCGCGACTTTCGTAGCCGCCAGGCTCGCGCCGCGCGCTCTCGGCGCGTAGTAGACCTGGGTGCGGAAGTAGTCGAATCTCGGCGCGTTCGCGGGCAGGCCGTTCGGTGGGGTGCGAATCTGGTACCCGCGCTCGCCGAGTTGGAAGCCGGCGGTCGTCGCCGAGCCCTCGACGCCGTTCCCGTTCAGGATGGTCACGCTCGTGTCGCGGGGCGCCGGCACCCGGCGCTTCAACTTCTCACCGAGTGCGACGGCGGTCGCCTTGTCCGACGAGTCGAGGTCAGGATGCGTGAACGTCCGAACGGCGCGGATCACATTCGAGGAGTCCGTGGTCAGGTCGTTGATGCCCTCGAGTCCCTCGATCTTCGTCTGAAAGACGTGGCCGCGCGGCAGCCCGTAGGCGAAGAGCGCATAGGAGAGAACGGTGCGGGCCGGAACGTCGTCTCCGCCACCCTGCGCGACCTGGACGTTGTTCGTGATCGCGTTGACCACCTTCGGCAGCGCGAGCGCCTTGAAGCTCGACTGCACCTGGGTCTTGAACCCCTTCACGAACTGTTGCTGTCGCGCGACGCGGTAGAGATCGGAGTCGCTGTGGCGGTAACGGACGAAGTCGAGCGCCCGGCGTCCGGTGAGCTGCTGATAGCCCGGACTGAGGTTGATCGTCGCGTAGCCGAACGGACCGCCACGGTCGTTGAAGTAGCGGCGGTCGACGTCCACCCAGACCCCGCCGAGCCGGTCGACGATCTCACGGAAGCCGCGGAAGTTGACAGTGATCAGGTAGTTGACCTGAATTCCCGTGAGCCCGGTGACCGTCTGCAGCGATCCCCGGGGGCCACACTCCTGATACGCCGAGTTGATCTTTCCCAAGAACGCCGCCTTGCCAGGGCAGCGCACCTCCACTTGCAGGTCGCGCGGGAAGGAGAGAAGCGAGACCGACTCCGTTGCCGGGTCGGCGCGGATGAGCATGAGCGTATCCGAGCGGGATGCCGCCCCCTTGCCGTCTGTGCGGCGGTGGTCGTATCCGATCACGAGCGCGACCGCGGGGCGGCCGGGAAGCGGGACCTGGAGCTCGCGGGCGGCTTTCTTCACCGCTGGATCCTTCGCCGCCACAGCCGCGACGGACTCGTGGAAGTAGAGGTAGGCGCCTCCTGCGGAACCGGCTGCGAGAATGAGCGCCGCCGCCCCGAGCCAGAGCGCGATCTGCCCGACCAGACCCATACGTGAGCGGCGCTCCGGCGGGGGCTGCCGATAGACGATCATGGGCGAGGACGCGCCGGGAGGAAGAACGGGGTTCCCGTCTCCGTTGGGCGCCGAAGCGCGCCCTAAGCCTCGCTTCAGAGTAGTTCGCATGACAGCCGACGAGCGCCCCTCAGGCGCCCGTCCTCGGAGGATAGCTCAGGCATAGGCGGTGATTCGCGCTCCTACCGGGCGATCCCTACCGCGGGGCATGGAAGGGGGCCGGGCAGGCCCGGCCCCTACGACCGCGGACTCCTCGAGCTCTCGCTGTCGAGCGTGTGACGGGTGCCCTCCCGATCGTGGGCTAGCGTGTCTCGCGTGCCACGCGTCTCGATCGTCTTCGCGTCGCTCGTCACGGCGGCGCTTCTCGTCACCGCAGCCGGCGCCGCGAAAAAGCCGGTGCAAGCCACCTTGGTCGGCGACTCGGTCTCGGCCTCCATCACCCAGACGCCCCCGGCCGAGGCAGAGCTCCGGCGCGGGCTCTCGCTTCGGGTGGACGCCGAGGTGTGCCGACGTCTGGTGCAACCGAGCTGTGTCTTCCGCGGAGCGAGTCCGACCACCGCCTTCCAAGCCGTGCAGAGCTATGGCCACTCGCTTGGCGAGGTGTTGATCATGCACGTCGGCTACAACGACACCGCCGACGGCTACGCGCAGGGCATCGACCGCGTGCTTCGGGCGGCGCGCTCCCAAGGAGTCGAACGCGTCGTGTGGCTGACCCTGCACGAGACGAAGTTGAGCTACCGGCAGACCAACGACGCCATCGAGCGTGCGGCGAAGAGCTGGCCCCAGCTCGTCATCGCCGACTGGAGCGCCCATAGCCGTGACGAAAAATGGTTTCGGCGCGACGGCGTCCATCTGAACTATGCGGGTACAAGCGCCCTCGCCTCGTTTCTTCGAGCGGAGCTGCTCGAGGCCGTTCAGCGGGCGTCCTGACGCCGCGGGATCAGGCCCGAGTGAAGAAGGCGGGCGCGACCGCGTCCAACGCCTTCGCGAGAAAGTCGATCTCCTCCGGTTTGCCGACGGTGATCCTGAGCGCGTTCGGCGCCCCGAACGGAGCGAGCGGGCGAACGATGACGCCCTGCCGCAGCAACACGTCGTTGAGCGCGCGCGCGTCCTCCACCTGAACGAACAGGAAGTTCGCGACCGCAGGTGTGGCCGGCCCGAGCCCGCGCTCGCGGAGAACGTCCTCGAGCGCGGCCCTCGCGTCGCGGTTGACCCTGCGGCGGCGCGAGAGCTCGTCGCCGTCGGAAAGGCTCGCGAGAGCGGCCTCCTGGCCGATGGAGCTCACGTCGAACGCTCGCCGCACCTTCGCGATCGCCGTGATCACGTCCTTTGGACCGACGCCATAGCCGACTCGTAGCCCCGCCAGCCCGAAGATCTTCGAGAACGTCCGTAGCACGAGCACGTTCGCTCCTCCCTTCGCAAACTCCTCGATCGCGTCGGGATAGTCGGGATCGTCGACGTACTCGAAGTACGCCTGGTCGACGACCGTCAGCACGTGAGGCGGAACCTGCCCGAAGTACGCCTCGAGGTCCGCCCGGCTATTGGTCGTCCCGGTCGGGTTGTTGGGGGCGGCGATGAAGACGAGCTTCGTGCGAGGAGTGATCGCGGCGAGCATCGCCTCGAGGTCGAATCGGTTGTCGCGCAGCGGAACGCGCACGGGGACACCGCCGAGCTTCAAGGTGTCGAGCACATAGCTGGGAAACGACGGCCAGCCGGTGATCGCCTCGTCGCCGGGATCGAGCATCACCATGGCGAGGTAGCCGATGACGGCATCCGCGCCCGAGCAGACCGTCACGTTCTCGAAGCGAACGCCGTGTCGCTCGGCGAGCGCGTGTCCGAGCCGCCAGGCGCCACCATCGGGATAGCGATTGAGCTCGAGAGTGGCGCGAGCGATCGCCTCTCGAGCAGCGGGGAAGGGGCCGAAGGGCCCTTCGTTGGATGCGAGCTTGACCACACGCTCGAGCCCGAGCTCGCGCTGAACTTCTTCTACCGGCCTGCCCGGCTCATACGGAACGAGCTCGGCGACGGCACGGCGGATCACCGACGGATCGATGTCGCCGGGCCGACGGCTCACGCCGCCGGAAGGGGCTCCGGGCCCGCGGCGGCCTGCTCGCGGACGCTCTCCTCTTGGCCGACGACCTCGGCGCCCACCGCTTCCGGCTCGCTCTCACTCCGACGACGCCGAACCAGAACCGCGACGAGCGCGGCGAGAACGCCGGCCGACACGAGTCCGAGCGCGATGTAGAGGGCGATCTTGGGAGCGTTCGACCGCTTGCGGCGCCGCTCTAGCACCTTGAGCGCTGCATATCCGAGGATCGCGTTTCTCCTGTTGATGACACTCATGGGGAAGAGGTTAACCCACTGCGCCCGGCGTCAAACCGCAGCCTTTCGCCGCGGCGGCAAGTGAATAGCGCGTTCGAGCGCGACGAGCCCAGCCTCCTTGAAGGCCTCGGACAGCGTCGGGTGGGGCGCCATTCCGTCGGCGATCGTCTCGACCGTCGCCTCGGCGTCGAGGCCGACGACCGCGGCCTCGATCAGGTCGGTCGCGTGCGGGCCGACGATCACGACTCCCAGAAGCTCGCCGTAGGTCGTCTCATGGATGGTCTTCACCCAGCCGGTCGTCTCTCCCATCATCACCGCGCGCGCGTTCGCCACCCAGGGGAAGCGGCCGACGGCCACGTTGTCCACGTGCAGCTCGCGTGCCTGAGCCTCGGTCAGCCCCACTCCCGCGACCTCGGGATCCGTGTAGATCGGCCGCGGCACGGCAGGATCGCCGATGTCGATCTCGTGCCCGAGGGCGTTCTCCGCGGCGATCTCGCCCTCACGGAAGCCTGTATGCGCGAGCTGCCAGTACCCGGCCACGTCGCCGGCGGCGTAGATGTGCGAGACCGACGTCTGTCGGCGACCGTCGGTCTGAATCCCTTTGCGCGGGTCGAAGGTGACACCGGCCTGCTCGAGGCCGACTCCGTCCACGAGCGGCGCGCGCCCGACCGAGACCAGCATGAGGTCGCACTCGACCGTCTGGCCCTCGCCGAAGTGAACGGTCAGCGCGGAGCCGGTGTCCTCGACCTTCGTGCACTGCTTGCCGAGGTGCAGGATCACCCCGCGCTTCGTAAACGCCTTCTCGAGCTCTTTGCTCGCGTCGGCATCTTCGAGGGGAATCAGCGAGGTGAGCATCTCGACGATCGTGACCTCGGTCCCGAAGCGCTGGAAGATGGAGGCGAACTCGCAGCCGATGATCCCGCCCCCGAGGACGACCAAACGTCGCGGCACCTCGGTCTGCGCGAGCAGGCCCGTGGAGTCGACGCAGCGGGGCGACTCGAGCCCCGGAATCGGGGGGCGCATCGGATACGAGCCGGTGGCGACGATCGCGCTCGTGAACGTCACGTCCTCCCCACCCTCGACAGCGAGCGTCTGCGCGTCGCGGAACTGCGCGGCGCCCTTCACCCACTCGACGCCGTTGGCCTTGAAGAGCGATGCGACACCGTTCGTCATCTGCTTGACGACCGCGTTTTTCCACTCGTTGGCCTTGGGGAAGTCGAGCGTCGGCTCCCCGGTCACCACCCCGAGCTTAGGATCGATCTCGCGCGCAGCGTGCAGCGCATGCGCCGTCTGCACCCAGACCTTGGTCGGGATGCAGCCGACACGAAGACAGGTTCCTCCGAGCTCGGGCTCCTTCTCGATGCAGGCAACCCGCGCGCCGAGCTGCGCTGCGCGGATCGCGGCAGTGTAGCCGGCCGGGCCGCCGCCGAGAACCGCAACGTCGAATTCCATGCCGCGATCGTAACTGGGGTCAGGTCTTGGACGTTGTACCCTTGGTGCAACACTCCAAACCCCCCCCCCCCAAAGTCCCGGCACATCGTGACG
>JBPCMD010000100.1:0-13495 GCA_051002595.1 Gaiellaceae bacterium | reverse complement strand
TCGCGATCTGGCTTCGCGGTCACAATCGGCGCGAGCACACCCTCGTGCCCGCGGAAACGAGTTTTCCGCTGCCCGTCGTCGTTCTTCACGGAGTGCTCGGGCTTGCCACGCTTACGCTCACCATCCTAGCCGCAAGCGGAGTCGGCACCTGAGAGCTAGACCGTGTCCGACCCGCGGGGCGTGAGACCCTCGCGCCTCACCGGGGCTTTCGCTCGAATCGCGCCATGTCAGAGCGCGCGCAGTCACCGCCTCCGAACCGAGAAGAGGTCGTCTCGAAGTGATCCGCGCGACCGGAGGCTGTGGACGATCCGCCGAGCGGCGGCAGCCGGCCAGTAGCTCTCAAGAGCGCTTCGTTCATGGCGCGATGGCCGTCCGGCAAGGCGGCGACGATCCGAACCCGACCGCGCGCTGAAGCTTCCCGAAGCCGCCGACTGAGTGTCTCGTTGCCGCTCTCGTCGACGAAGCGACCCTGCTCGTCGCGTTTCCGCTCGCTCACGCTTCGTTCCCTGTCGGCAGGCGTGCCCCGAGCGGGCAGTAGTTGACGTTTCCGGCCTCGTCACGCGGCACCGGCATGCCGCTACGCGGACGCGAGGAGCCGGTAGACAGCCTCGACGTGCTCGGCGGAGCGCCCGCCGAGGAGTCTGCTCGGCCCGCCACCGAGGTAGGCCTCCACGGGCACGATCGGCGCGATCTAGCGGTCGAGCGCGAGGCGGTCGTCCGTTCTGGCAGCGACGCCAGCCGGAGATCGTCGCGGCGATCGATCGCTATGGCAGCTCGAGGCCGGATCCTCTCGATCTCGCGCGGTAGGCGAGCCACGAGGTCCACCGAGGGAAGATCGGCGGGACTTGTCGCGTTTGATGGAATGGGTTGCACGAGCGCGGGTGGAACAGCGCCCGAACGATGAGGGGACCTCGTAGACAAGAAGGAGGATGGACATGAGCTTGACGATCGGCGATACGGCGCCGGATTTCGTAGCTGACAGCACTGAAGGCCCGATCCAGTTCCACGACTGGATCGGAGACTCGTGGGCCGTATTGTTTTCGCACCCGAAGGACTTCACCCCGGTCTGCACGACCGAGCTCGGCTACATGGCGAAGATCAAGCCCGAGTTCGATCAGCGCAACGTGAAGGTGATCGGGCTTTCGGTCGACTCGACCGGAGACCACGAGGCGTGGGCGAAGGACATCGAGGAGACGCAGGGGCATGCGCCCAACTACCCGATCATCGGCGACGGCGAGTTCCAGGTGTCGAAGCTCTATGGGATGCTGCCGGCCGAGGTCGAGGGCGATCCGAAGGCTCGCACGCCCGCCGACAACCAGACGGTGCGAAACGTCTTTCTGATCGGGCCGGACAAGAAGGTCAAGCTGATCCTCGTCTACCCGATGACCACTGGCCGTAACTTCGACGAGGTGCTGCGCGTCATCGACTCGCTGCAGTTGACCGCGAAGCACAAGGTGTCGACGCCGGCGAACTGGAAGGCGGGCGACGACGTCATCATCGCGGGCTCGGTCTCGAACGACGAGGCCAAGGAGCTGTGGCCGGACGGGTGGAAGGAGCCTCGCCCCTACATCCGGATCGTGCCGCAGCCGCGCTGACGGCGTTTCCCCGATCATCCTCGTCTTGCCGACATAGGGGCCGGACATGCCCTTCCGCTACGGACGGTGGCGCGGATACGCAAGGGGCCCGGGTGGTCGGGCCCCTTGCTTCGGTTAGGCGCAACTCGGGCCAGGCGTATCGCCTGCGGGGAGAGGAGTCGCGCTCTGGCGGGTATCTGTCTCACACCGGCTTGGCGTTTGCGAGGTTTTCCAGGAGATTTCCACAGGCGGAAGCGCGGAATTTGGGCAAACTCCATTGCCTTCTTCCACAGGGGCTGGGGACGGCCCAGCGAGCGACTGCCCCGGCACGGCGGGCTACACTCCGCAGGTGGCGGAGTACGGCACACTGAGAGTCAAGACAGGCTTGGCCGAGATGCTGAAAGGCGGCGTGATCATGGACGTCGTCGACGCGGATCAGGCCCGGATCGCCGAGGAAGCCGGCGCCTGCGCGGTCATGGCGCTCGAGCGCGTCCCTGCCGACATTCGGCGGGACGGCGGTGTCGCGCGCATGTCGGATCCGCAGCGGATCCGCGAGATTCAGGAAGCGGTCTCGATCCCGGTCATGGCCAAATGCCGCATCGGCCACTTCGCGGAGGCGCAGATCTTGCAGGCCCTCGAGGTCGACTACATCGACGAGTCCGAGGTCTTGACCCCGGCCGACGTCGAGCACCACGTCGACAAGTGGCTCTACACGGTGCCCTTCGTCTGCGGGGCCACCAACCTCGGCGAGGCGCTACGCCGCATCTCCGAGGGCGCCGCCATGATCCGCACGAAAGGCGAGGCCGGCACCGGCGACATCGTCAACGCGGTGACGCACATGCGCGCGGTGTTCGGCGCGATCCGCAGCCTGGAGGCGCTTCGCGGGGATGAGCTGCACGCGGCCGCGAAGGAGCATCGCGCCCCGTACGAGCTGATCCGCTGGGTCGCCGAGAACGGGCGCCTGCCGGTGGTGACCTTCACCGCGGGCGGAATCGCCACGCCAGCAGACGCATCGCTGTGCATGCAGCTCGGCGCGGACGGTGTCTTCGTCGGCTCCGGCATCTTCAAGTCCGGCCGCGATCCCCTGGATGATCGCGACGGTTGGGCCGACGACGTTGCGCGCCGCGCGCGCGCGATCGTCGAGGCGACAACGCATTTCGACGACGCGAAGGTGCTTGCCGACGTCTCGACGGGTCTCGGCCAGCCGATGGTCGGCATCTCCGCGAGCACGCTCCCGGACGACGAGCGGCTCGAAGTTCGCGGCTGGTAGGGCTCCTCTAGGTGGAGAGCTCGCCGCGGATCGGGGTGCTCGCTCTACAGGGAGCCTTCCGTGAGCACGTGCAGGTGCTCGAGCGCCTCGGCGCCGAGGTTGTCGAGGTCCGCCTCCCGGAGGAGCTCGAAGGGCTCGACGGGCTCGTGATTCCAGGTGGTGAGTCGACGACGATCATGCGTCTTGCGCAGATCTACGGGCTCGACGAGGCGATCCGAGTGTTCCAGGGCGCGATCTTCGGAACCTGCGCCGGGATGATCGTGCTCGACCGTGAGCATCTCGGGCTCGCCGACCTCGAGGTCGATCGCAACGCCTACGGCCGGCAGGTCCGGAGCTTCGAGGCGAATGTCGAGCTCGTAGGAGAGGAGCGGCCGTTGCACGGGGTGTTCATCCGCGCTCCACGCATTCGCAACCTTGGCGCTGACAGCGAGGTGCTGGGCGCGCTCGCCGGCGAGCCGGTGCTGGTGCGGGAGGGACGTCTCCTCCTCGCGTCGTTCCATCCCGAGCTGACCGACGATGCCAGAGTTCACGAGCTGTTCCTTGACATGGTTCGAGAGGAGCAGGGTGTCCGGGCATAGCAAGTGGAGCTCGATCAAGCACAAGAAGGGCGCCGCGGACGCCAAGCGCGGCAAGCTCTTCTCCAAGCTCTCGCGGGCGATCATCGTCGCGGCTCGGGAGGGCGGAGCGGACCCGAGCGCGAACCTGGCGCTGCAGAACGCCATCGAGAAGGCGCGCTCGTATTCGATGCCGAAGGACAACATCGAGCGCGCCATCGCGAAGGGATCCGGCGCGGATACCGAGGGCACGACCTTCGACACTGTCGTCTATGAGGGCTACGGGCCGGACGGGGTCGCGGTGCTCGTGGAGGCCCTTACGGACAATCGCAACCGCACGGCCTCGGACGTTCGGCACGCGTTTACGAAGCACGGAGGCAACCTCGGGACGACGGGAGCGGTCGCGTGGCAGTTCGAGCGCCGGGGCGTGGTGCTCGCCGCTAGCGAGGGAGGAGACGAGGAGGAGCTCCTGCTCGCGGCCGCCGACGCCGGCGCCGACGATGTCGAGCTCGACGGCTCGAGCTACGTGATCTCTGCGCCTCCGGAGGCGCTGACGGCGGTACGAGAAGCGGTCGAAGCGGCCGGGTTCACGGTCGAGTCGGCAGAGCTGGCGATGGTTCCGAAGGCGACGGTCGAGATCTCGGACGAGGCGATCGCGCGCAAGGTGCTACGGCTCGTCGAGGGCCTCGAAGAGTCGGACGACGTCCAGGACGTCTACGTGAACGTCGACATTCCCGAGGCCGTGCTCGAGGCTGTAGCCTCATGAGGGCGTGCCGAACCCCGTAGCGGCCAACTCTAGAGAGGGTGTGACAGCGGATCGAATCGAGGCGCTGCTCTCGGCGCGCCTCTTCCTCGAGCCCCAGCTTGCGGACGACCGCCTGTACTTCATCTCGAATCTCTCCGGCCATCTCAGCCTGTACGTGATGGACGTCGCGGGCGGGGTGCCCGAGCCGCTCGTGCCACCGCAGCTGGCGCTGCAGAACCCCGAGCTCATCGAGGGCTATTCGTTCTACGTGCTCCCGCGTCTCGGGCAGATCATCGTGATGATCGACGACGACGGGGACGAGAACTACGTGCCGTACGTCATCCCCATCGAGGGCGGCTTCAAGAAGCCGCTCGCCGAAGACGCCTTTCGCGGAGGACGATCGAGTCTCCTCGATGTCGACCTCGAGTCTTCGATCGCGTACTTCGCCGTGCAGTCACGCGAGGAGTCGATGGTGTCCGCGGTCCGAGTCGATCTCGACGCAGGCGTCGCTGAGACGATCGGCGAGAGCACATACGGGGCGCTCGTCGCCGCCTGGACGCCCGATCACTCGCGTGTTGTGCTCGCCGACGGCTACACGGTCGGTGACGTCGTGCTGTACGAGCTCGATGCGAACGGGGATCGCCAGGTGCTTTACGGCACGCCGCTCGACGAGCGCGACGCGGGCGGCGACTATCCGTTGACCGGGTTCGGTGCGCCTTCGTCGGGCCTCCCGTCGACCCACGCCACCGTGAGCGGGCAGGGGATTCTTCTCAGGACGGCGCTCTTCGTCGACACCGGTAGCCCGGCATATCTCGAGCTCGGGCGCCGGGGAGAGATCGAGCCCGTGACGATCCAGGGTCTCGTGCATGAGGGCGTCGGGGAGCTCGAGGGTCTCCAGCATCTCGAGGGCAGCCGCTACGCCGTGCTCTACAACATCGACGGCTGCTCCTGGGCGTACGAGACGGTCTTCGACGAGGCCGGCCGCACACTGACGGTCGAGCGGGTTCTCGTCGGCGAGGGCGAGCTCTCGGGCGGAATTCTCCATGGGCTGCACTACGACGAAGGAAGCGGCGCCTTCTTGCTCTCCTACTGCACGGCGACCGACCCGACGCAGCTCTGGCTGCTCGAGCCCACGGCCGAGCAGCCGGCCCGGAGGACTCGCGAGCGGGTGCTCGGGCTGGCTCCCGAGCTCCTCTCCGCGGGCGAGGACGCGTCCTTCGATTCGCACGACCGCCTGCGCGTGTCCGCGCGGTTGTATCGCCCGTCGCCCGAGCTCGGCTACGACGGCGCGCGGCCGCTGGTCTACTACATTCACGGTGGCCCGCAGAGCCAGGAGCGTCCCAACTTCGCCTGGTTCTCGATGCCGCTCATCCAGATCCTGACGCTCGAGGGATTCACGGTCTTCGTCCCGAACGCGCGCGGCTCGACGGGTTACGGGCTCGACTACACGAAGCGGGTCGACAAGGACTGGGGAGGGCTGGACCGGCTCGACCACGTGCACGCGATGACCGAGATCCTTTCCCAGGACGAGCTCCTCGATGTATCGCGCGCCGGTGTCGTCGGCCGCTCGTACGGCGGCTACATGACCCTGACCCTGGCGGGGCGGCATCCCGAGCTCTGGCGCGGCGCTGTGGACATGTTCGGCCCCTACGACCTCGTGACCTTCTCCCAGCGGATCCCCGAGACGTGGAAGCCGTACTTCGCGCTCATTCTGGGCGACCCCGAGAAGGACGAGGATCGCGACTTCCTCATCGAGCGCTCTCCGAAGACGCATATTGAGAACATCGCCTGTCCACTGCTCGTGATCCAAGGGAAGAACGACCCGCGAGTCGTCGAGCAGGAGTCGCACGACCTGGTGGAGCGTCTGCGCGGCGTGGAGAAGGACGTCGACTACCTCGTCTTCGAAGACGAGGGCCACGATGTGCTGAAGCTGCCAAACCGGGTTCGCTGCTACGACGAGATCGTCCGGTTCTTCTCCGATCACCTCGCGTAAGGGCCTGTCCGGAAAGTGGTCGCGGTGGATGCCACTTTCCGGACAGGCCCTTAAGAACTCGTTTCACAATGAAGCCTTGTGCCGCCGGGCCGCGCTGGGCGGCGCGATGCGGCGTCCTCAGTCGCGCCCATATGTGTCATATGAGCGCTCCCTGCGTCCTTGCCTCGCACCACCCAGCGCACCCCGGCGACGAAGCGTCAATGTGAAACGAGTTCTAAGCCTCCTGTAGGGTCACGCCCGATGCGTTGGCTCGCGATTGTCATGGCTCTTCTCGCGCTCGCGCTGGTCGTCTCGGGGTGCGGAGGCGGAGACGACGAAGCCGCGAGCGATACCACGACGTTGACCGACACGACGACCGACGAGACGACCACGGACGACACGACCACGGACGACACGACCACCGACGAGACGACGACCGACGACGACTCCGACGACCCCGGAAGCCCGGCAGCCTCGGAGGAGTGCCGGGATCTCATGGAGGCCGGAACCAAGCTCGGTCAGGCGTTCGGTGCGGGCACGACGACACCGGATCGGGACGACGTCTCGGCGCTCTATGAAGAGGTCGTGGACAACGCGCCGGAGGAGATCCGCGCGGACATCCAGGTTCTCGCCGACGCGTGGGAGCAGTACGCCGACGTGTTGGACGACGTTCGAGTCGAGCCGGGGCAGACGCCGGATCCCGAAGACGTCGCGAAGCTCCAGCAGGCGCTCGCCTCGATCGACCAGCAGGAAGTCGCAGCCGCGTCGCAGCGCGTCAACGCGTGGACGACGGAGAACTGCTGACGTTCAACGCAGGGGCGAGGCTTGCGTCGCCCTCCATGCTCCATCGACGAACGAGGGCGAGGCGAGCCTCGCCCCTACGAGTCGAGGAGGAACGTCCGAGGCCCTGAATACCTTCTTTCCGTGAAGGTACTCGGCATCGACCCAGGGACGGCTGCATGCGGTTACGGGATCGTCCACGGAAGCGACGGCCGCCTCCGGGCGGTGCTCTCAGGCCATTGGCGGACGTCCGCGCGCGAGCGTCCGCACGCCAGGCTGCTGGCGATCTTCGCGGGCGTGCAAGCGCTCATTGCGGAGCACGAGCCGGACGCCGTCGCGCTCGAGGAGTCCTTCGTGGGTGCCGACGCCCGCATCGCGCTCTCCGTCGGGCAGGCGCGCGGCGCCGTTCTCGTCGCGGCCGCGTCCGTCGGGGTCGAGTGCGCTGAGTACGCGCCGGCGCGCGTCAAGCAAGCGGTCTGCGGATACGGGCGGGCCGAGAAGGGGCAGATGCAACGTATGGTGAAACTCATCCTCGATCTCGACTCCGAGCCGGGCTCGACGCACGCCGCAGACGCGCTCGCGGTCGCGATCTGTCACGCGCTGGCCCCGCCGCTCCTCGAGGCGGCAGGATGATCTCGCGGCTCCGCGGCGTTCCTGCGGGACGCACGCCGGACGGTCTCATCTTGGACGTCGGTGGCGTCGGTTACCTCGTAGCGGCGACGCCGAGCGCGCTTCGCCGTGCGGCGGACGCAACCGAGGTGACGCTCGAGACGTACCTTCATGTCCGCGAGGATGCCCTCCAGCTCTACGGATTCGCCGAGGCAGCCGAGCGCGAGCTCTTCCTCCACCTTCTGGGCGTGAGCGGCATCGGGCCGAAGGTCGCGCTTGCAGTGGTCTCGAGCGCTCCGCCGGGGGAGCTGCGGCGGGCGATCGCGCTCCGCGATCCTGCGCGGTTCCAGGCGATCCCGGGCATCGGCAAGAAGACCGCCGAGCGCATCGTCCTCGAGCTTCAGGGCTCGATTGCTGACGCAATCGCGCCCGTGGCAGATGCCCGGACGTCGGGTGAGCTCGTAGCGCGAGATGCGCTGGTCGAGTTGGGCTTTTCGATGGTGGAGGCGGAGCAGGCGTTGGCTCCGATCGATCCCGAGCTTCCTGCTGAAGAGCGCGTGCGCGAGGCGCTGAGAAGCGCGGCATGACAAGCCAGTTCCTGGCGCCGGTCCTGCAGGAGGGTGACGAGGAGGTCGAGCAGTCGCTTCGGCCGCGTCGCCTCGACGACTTCGTCGGCCAGGAACGTACGAAGGAGCAGCTGGAGATCGCGCTCCAGGCGGCGCGAGAACGTGGAGACGCGCTCGACCACGTCCTGCTCGTCGGCCCGCCGGGCCTCGGCAAGACGACGCTCGCGACCATCATTCGGGAAGAGCTCGGCGTCGGCATTCGCACGGTCGCCGGGCCTGCGCTCGAGCGCAAGGGCGACATGGCGGCGATTCTCACCGGCCTGCAGGAGCGCGACGTCCTCTTCGTCGACGAGATCCATCGCATGAACCGGGCGATCGAGGAGATCCTGTACCCGGCTCTGGAGGACTTTCGGCTTGACATCATCGTCGGCCAGGGCGCCGGCGCCCGCACGCTGACGCTCGATCTCCCACCGTTCACCTTGGTCGGGGCGACGACGCGAACGGGCCTCCTGACGACGCCGTTGCGAGACCGCTTCGGCATGACCTTCCGGCTCGGCTACTACGAGCCCGTCGAGCTTGCCTCGATCGTTCGGCGCTCGGCCCGCATCCTCGGAGTCGAGATCGAGAACTCCGCCGGCGAGGAGATCGCGAGCCGCGCGCGGGGCACGCCTCGCGTGGCGAACCGGATCCTGCGGCGTATTCGCGACGTGGCCCAGGTGCGCCATTCCGGCGCCGTGACCCTCGACATCGCCCGCGAGGCTCTCGAGCTGCTCGAGGTCGACGCAGTCGGTTTGGAGCGCACCGATCGCGAGCTGCTCTCGGCGATCGCGCACAAGTTCGGCGGCGGGCCCGTGGGACTTTCGACTCTGGCGGTCTCGCTCGGGGAGGAATCGGACACAATCGAGGATGTCTACGAGCCCTATCTGCTGCAGCTCGGCTTCATTCAGCGGACGCCACGGGGCCGCGTGATCACGGCACTCGGACGCGAGCACATCGGAGCGGCGAAGGCTTCCGACGGGCTCTTTTGACCTCGTCGCCGCATATCTGGACGCCCGGGATGGCAGGCCCGCTGGACGAGTTCGTCGCCCGCATCTCGCGCATGGCGGCCGAGTTCGCGCAGGAGCACGAGCTCGAGCAGGCGGAGCTCCGGATCGAGCTAGCGGACGGCTCGCGGCATCTCGTAGCGACGACGGCCGCCGACCCGGGCTTCGGGTTCTTCTCCTTCACCCCACACCGGACGGAGGGGGAGGAGTTCCGGCGGGTGATCGTCCCGATCGGCGCGGTGAAGGCGATCGAGATCTCAGCCCCGGACCCCGAGCGGCGTGTCGGGTTCAGCGTGACCGCCGAGAACGCGTAGAGGGAGGCTTGCTCGCCCTCCATGCTTCCATCGGCGGACGAGGACAAGCGGGTGACTGCCACCGCAAGTGACAGGCCGTGCGTTTCTCAGCCGCGGTACTGGAGCTCACGCCAGGACGGAACGGGCGCGAGCTCGAGCAGCGTCCGCCCGCCTTTCGGCTCCGCGTAGCCGAAGTCGCCCGTGTTGTCCTCCCACGACACGTCGAGCAGGCCCTCCTTGACCCGGTGATCGAGCCAGGCGCCCCGAAAGACGAGCTTGCGGAGCCAGTACACGAGCGACTCCTGCTTGACGAGTGACACGTGCTCCCAGTGCCGGACGAGGTAGAGCCCGAGCCCGCTCCGCGGCTCAACGATCCGGCCGTCGGCGACGAGCTCGACGAGGTCGCCCGCCTCGTCTGAGTCCAGGTCGTTCGAGGCGACGAGCTCCAGCCGCACCGCGGCCGCCGTAACGCGCTCCGCGAAGTCGTCGGAGCTGAACTCGAAACGATGGCCGAGGAACTCGACCACGAAATCGTCGCCGGAGCGATAGTTGGCCGCGAGCACTGCGATCAGCGTATCTAGGCTTCTGGATGTGAGAGACCGCCGTATTTGGGCCATCATGGTCGTTGCTGTGCTGCTCGTATGGCTCGTGGGCGCAGCGGTGACGAAGTATTCGCTGGAGCAAATGGCATACGTCACCCCGATCGCAATGGTTGTCGTCGGCGTGACGATTGGGCTCGTCCTTCTCTGGGTCAAGATCGTGATCGACGCGCTTCACCGCCGTAGGGCCTGAGAGACTCTGGACCAGATGTAGCCGTCCGGCGGTGTCCGTACCGTCAACGGGGTGACGGGTGTCTGGAAGATCGAGCCTCTCGACCTTGCCGCAGCCTCGACGCTTTCGCGAGAGCTCGGGCTGAGCGAGGTGACCGCGGCGGTGCTCGCGCGGCGCGGCTACGACGATCCTGACAGCGCGCGGCGCTTTCTCGAGGCCGAGCTTCCCGGGCACGACCCATTCCTGCTCGGCGACATGACACGCGCGATCGAGCGCATCCGAGCCGCCATCGACGCAGGCAAGCGCATCTGCGTGCACGGGGACTACGACGTCGACGGGATCTGCGCCACCGCGCTGGCCGTCCTCTATCTACGCGAGCTCGACGCCGACGTCGTCTGGCATCTTCCCAGCCGCTTCGAGGAGGGGTACGGCGTCTCCCGGGCGACGCTCGCCAAGCTCGCCGAGGAGGGAGTCGGGCTGGTGATAACGGTCGACTGCGGGATCACCGCCGTCGACGAGGTTGCGGAGGCCAAGGCGCTCGGTCTCGAGGTCGTGGTCACCGACCACCACCGACCGGGCGACGCGCTCCCCGATTGCCCTGTCGTCGCGACTCGCCCATCCTCGTATCCCTTTCCCGAGCTCTGCGGCACCGGGGTCGTGCACAAGCTCGGGGAAGCGCTCCTCGGCCCCGAGCATCCGGCGCTGAAGCGGCATCTCGACCTGGTCGCTCTGGCGACGATCGCGGACGTCGTTCCGCTCCTGGACGAGAATCGGGCGCTCGCAGCCGCTGGGCTCCTGGCGCTCGCGTGCACGCGCCGGCCGGGCTTGCAGGCGCTGATGAAGGGCGCGCGCGTCGATCCGGCTGCCGTCGATGCGAGCGCAGTCGGTTTCCGGCTCGCCCCGCGGATCAATGCCGCGGGGCGACTCGGCCGGCCGGATGCCGCGCTCGAGCTGATCCTCACCGAGGACGCGGACGTAGCCAAGGAGCTCGCCTCCGATCTGGAGGACCTCAATCGCGACCGTCAGTCGGTCGAAGACCGGATCCTCCGGGAGGCTGCCGGCCTCGTCGATGCGCTCCCGGGGCGGAAGCGCAGACGGCGAGGCTACGTCCTCTGGAGCGAGGGCTGGCACGAGGGCGTCATCGGCATCGTGGCGTCGCGTCTCGTCGAGAGGTTCGGCCGTCCCGTCGTTCTCATCGCCGGATCTCACGACGGCTGGAAAGGCTCCGGGCGGTCGGTGTCGCGTTTCGACCTGCACGGCGCCCTGGCGGCATGCTCGTCGCACCTGGAGCGATTCGGCGGTCACCGAGCGGCGGCGGGTCTCTCGATCGAGGAGGCGAGCCTCGAGGCGTTCGCCGAGGCGTTTGCCTCGCACGCGGATGCCAATCTCGCCGACGAGGACCTGTATCCGGTGACGAACGTCGACGCGGTCGTCTCGGCGGAGGAGCTCACGCTCCCGCTCGCCCACGAGCTCGACCGGCTGGCGCCATTCGGGCTCGGAAACCCCGACGTCACCCTGCTCGTGCCCGCAGCCCAGCCGTTCGAGCCGGCGACGGTGGGCGAGGGCAAGCACCTGCGTTTCCGCGTCCGCCAGAACGGACGAGACGCAGGGAGCGCGATCGCCTTCGGCCAGGGCGCCCAGCTCGACCGACTCCGCGCGACCGGCCTCTTCGACGTCGCCTGCCGGTTGAAAGAGAACCGCTGGAACGGAACGGTCGCTCCGCAGCTCGTCGTGCGCCGACTCTTCGATACGCCGGAAGGCTACGAAGCGCTTCGCCAGCGGCTCGCCGACCTGTGGCGCGCGGGCGAGGGCGCGTGGACACCGGAGGCGAGAGACGTGTTCGCAGAGCTCCGCCTCGGGTTCGACTCTGGACGCCGTCGCCGGCAGCTGCTCGAGTCCGAGACCTTTCGCGCGCTGCTCATGCGCGAGGCTGTCGGGCTCCCCGAGGCTGCGTGAGCCCAGTTTCCGATGCTTGATCAGGGCACGAGCGCGTCTCGCATCGCGACCGCAAGGCGTCGCGCGATACGTTGCCGGAGCCAGCGTCGAATCGGGCCCATGAGAGCCTCGATTTCCACACTCGACGACGCCTTCCTTCGCGACGAAAGGACCCGCGAAAGGCGCTCAGTACACTGAAACCATGACCGTCCTCGACGCCAGGCGCCATGACGAGCACCTCGTCGACGAGCTGATCGCCGAGGTCGAGGCGTACAACCCGGAGGTCGACAGAGACCTTCTCCGCCGGGCTTTCAGCCTGGCTGAACGCAGCCACCAGGGCCAGACACGCCGCTCCGGCGAGGAGTTCATCCACCACCCTTTGGGCGTCGCGCGCATCTGCGCCGACCTGCACCTGGACGAGCAGACGATCGCCGCCGCGCTTCTGCACGACGTGGTCGAGGACACCGGCGCGGATCTGGAGGAGGTCAGGGCCGAGTTCGGCCCCGAGGTGGCGCAACTCGTGGAGGGCGTCACCAAGCTCACGAGGATCAGCTTCCAGAGCCGCGAGCAGGCGGAGGCCGAGAACTACCGCAAGATGATCGTCGCGATGGCGCAGGACGTCCGCGTCATCCTGATCAAGCTCGCCGACCGCCTCCACAACATGCGGACGATCGAGTACCAGACCAAGCAGAAACAGGCCCAGAAGGCTCGCGAGACGCTCGAGGTGTACGCGCCGCTCGCGCACCGCCTGGGGATCCACGCTCTCAAGTGGGAGCTCGAGGACCTCGCGTTCCAGACCCTCCATCCCCGGAAGTTCGCGGAGATCAAGGCGATGGTGGCCGACCAACGCGCTGACCGGGAGGCGCAGGCAGACAAAGCAGCCGAGCTGCTCGCCGAGGAGCTCCGCAAGGCCGACGTACCCGCAGATATCACCGCGCGCGCAAAGCACCTCTACTCGATCTACGACAAGATGGCCAAGCGCGGCCGCGAGTTCAACGAGATCTACGACCTGACCGCGCTACGCGTGATCTGCGAGCGGACGGGCGAGGAGGGGACGCGCGACTGCTACGCGGCGCTCGGCCTCGTCCACTCGCTCTGGAGGCCGATGCCCGGGCGGTTCAAGGATTTCATTTCCATGCCCAAGCTCAATCGCTACCGCTCGCTGCACACGACGATGAGCGGGCCCGAGGGCAGGCCGCTCGAGATCCAGGTTCGCACCCGGCAGATGCACGAGGAGGCGGAGTACGGCGTCGCTGCGCACTGGCTGTACAAGCGTGGGCGCGGTGCGAAGGCGGACGACGATTGGCTCGTCTGGGTCAAGTCGCTGATGGACTCGCAGCAGGACGAGCAGGACCCGGGCGAGTACATGCGCACGCTGCGCAC
>JBPCMD010000099.1:0-3198 GCA_051002595.1 Gaiellaceae bacterium | reverse complement strand
TCCAGTCGCTCCGCGACCCGGAGTGCGACGTCATCCCGGGCGACCGTCCTTTCCCCAGCGCGCTCGATCCGTTCGTGTGCAACCGCTACGAGCTCGAGGACTTCGCACGCAAAGCGAACGCGCTCGGGGTGCGCTACCTCGGCGTCTGTTGCGGCGCGGGACCGCATCACATCCGCGCGGTGGCCGAGGGTCTCGGCCGGACGCCACCTGCGAGCCGCTTCTCGCCGGACATGTCGAAGCACGCGTTCCTCGGCACGGACGAGCGCATTCCGCAGGAGTACAAGGAGTACGCCGAGAAGCTCTGACGCGCGGCCCCGATCTCAAGTCGACTGTGGCGGCGACCGATAGCGTGTGAGTCATGGCCCGCCGCCTCGCACTCGTCGGCGTACTGGCGGTCGCCGCGATCGTCGGAGTACCGCGCGGCGCTCGAGCGCGGGACGATCGAGGACGACGAGGCGTTCGCGGCCGGGCTACGCGCGCTCCCCGAGGAGAGCCTCGGTCTCGTCTGGGTTGACCTGGCTGTTCTGACCGACGAGCTGAGCTCGCTCTTCGAGGAGGCGACGCAGGAGAAGGTCGAGCTCGGGATCGACTGGCTGTCCGCGTCGCTCTCCGCGGAAGACGACGGGATGCTCGTCGCAATGGGGATGCGCATGCCCGGGGGGGGGACACGCACTACGAGCCGGCGCTTTTCCGCCGCGTGCCCGCCGACGCCGTCGCCGCGATCTCCTTCGGAGGAACCCAGGGCGCGCTCGACCGGCTCCAGGGCCAGGTCGATGTGCACGAGCTCTCGAAGATGATCGAAAAGGCAACTGGCGTGTCGCTTGACAGCATCGTCGACGGGCTCTCCGGCGAAGGGGTGCTCTACGTGCGTCCGGGGGACAAGATTCCCGAGGTGACGCTCGCCCTCGCGCCGCCGAACCCGGAGGACGCGTGGAACACCGTGGACCGCGTCGCCCGCAAGCTCGCCACGGAGATGCAGACGGACGTGACGACGACCATCGAAAACGGTCTCGAGGTCTCGAAGCTCGTCGTCGAGGACGTCACGATCCGCTACGCGCGCCTGGACGCGGACACGGTCGTCGTGACGAGTAGTGAGGTTGAGCTGGCGTTGCTTGCCGGCGACGGCCCCAAGCTCGTCGACTCCGACGGCTTTCGTCGCGCTGGAGAGGACGTCGGGCTCGAGGATCGCACCAAGGGCTTCGTCTATGTCGACGTCGATGGAACGCTGCCCCTGATCGAGAGCCTGGCAGGAGGGAGCATTCCGGCCGAGGCGCGCGAGGGCGTCGAAGCCATCGATTCGCACATCTTCCAGACCTCGGGCGAGGGCGATAACACGAGCGTGAGCGGCTTCGTCCGCGTGCGCTAGCTAGCGCGCCCGCTTCGACCGGCATCGCATCTCGGAGGCCGCTACCGCGCGGGGCCGCACCACATCCGCACGGCCAATGAGGGAGGCTCGCCGCCACGGCGGCCGTGAACCGCCGCCGTGGCGCTTTCGCGAGCGCGATGCCAGTTTCTAGAGCTCTTCGGAGTCGAGCGCGACCTCGAACATCTCAACCGAAGAACGAGTGCCCGACCCGCTGGGTGGGGACATGCTGTTCATGTACTCGTCGACCGTGCGGAGGTCTTCCTCCGTTTCGCAAAACTGAACCCCCGCACCGCGGCCGCTCTCGCGATCGACGAGCATCATCGAACGCGTGATCGGGGGCCCGTCTGCAGCTTCCTTCCCGGCTTTCATGCGCTCACGGATCTCGCCGATCCGCTCGTCCCAACTGTCTTCTGCCCCTTCGAACCTCGCGATACGGACGTACATCGTGCCTCCTCCTTTGCTCGACAGGTGGAGTCTAGGCGCCCAGCCAAGTGGCTTCGCCGGTCGCGTCGTCAAGCGGGCAAGGCGGCGACCCGATCGAGCCAACGCTCGAAGAGCTCGCGTCCTGCGCTGCGCATCTCGTCCGCCCGTTCCTCGATCGCGGTCAAGAACGCGGGAGCGCCCTCGCGGCCAAGCGTGCGCTCGAGCGACGTGACGTACTCGGGCACGTCGGCCCATTCACGCGCCATCTCGCCCGAGACCTCGAGGTGAAACTGGACGCCGTAGGCGCGGTTGACGCGGAACGCCTGGTTCGGATACGCGGGCGAGCCGGCCAGCCGGACCGCTCCGGTCGGCAGGTCGAACGTGTCGCCGTGCCACTGCAGCGTGACGAGGTCGTCCGGCGCGGCCGCGAATACCGGATCGTCGCGGGCTTCCGGGGTGAGCGTGACAGGAAGGAGACCGACCTCCGGCTCGGGTCCTGAGTAGACGCGCGCTCCAAGCGAGGCAGCGAGGAGCTGAACCCCGAGGCACACGCCCCAGAACGGAACGCCGGCGTGCACGGCTTCGCCGATCAGGGCCTTCTCAGCGGTCAGCCATGGCAGCTCGGCATCGTCGGTCGCGGACATCGGCCCGCCCATCGCGACGATCGCGTCGAACTCCCGCCACTCGGGAAGCGGTTCACCCTCGTCGAGCTCGACGCGTTGGAGCTCCGCCCCGCCTTCTCGCAGCACGTCCTCGAACACGCCCGGCGGCTCGCAGGCGATGTGCTGGAGGACGAGCGTTCGCACTCGAGGTAGTATGCAGCCAGCGACTTTGCGGCGACTTGACGGTTGAGTCGTCGCAGCACCAAGCAATCCTGCGGCTCGAATCCCCTCTGCCGCCTCGGTGGCAGGGTCGCGAGGCCGCTTAGGCGGTCTCAGCGCTTTCTGGGAGACCTCACAAGCGGCGGGGAACGTAGTGCGCCAGGCGAAAGGTGTGCAAACCTCGTGCCGACAGACCGCCTGGATCTCGCCGAGGTTCTAGGCGACGCTCAGCGTGAGCGTTTCGCGTGTCGCCTGCGCTCCGATGGTGGCTCGCTCGGCTGACGTCAGCGCCTCGAGCCATTCGTTGAGCGCGTCGCGAACGAGCTCGCGTGCCCCGTCGAGCGTCGGAGCGCACGTGATTACGCTGGGCAGCTCCTCGATGGTTGCACGCACCCACCCTTGCTCATCCGGCTCGAAGACCACGTGCAAGTCCATGACCACAGGGTACTGAGGGAAACCGGTTCTTGCCGCCGTGCCGACGATACTGGACTGATGACGACGCTCCGCGAGCTCGAGCGACATTTGATCGCCAACGGCTGCGAGCGCGTCAGGCATGGCTCGCGCCACGATGTCTGGCGCAGCCCGGAC
>JBPCMD010000098.1:0-2877 GCA_051002595.1 Gaiellaceae bacterium | reverse complement strand
CGCCAGATCGAGAACAACACGCTGAAGAAGCTCGAATGTCTCCCGGAGGCTCAGGGCCTCAAGGATTGCGTCTAGCGGTCACGCCGAAGCGGGTGACAGTCACCCGCGGTTCGACTGATTGTGGCTCCCGACCGAACGGTTGACGAGCATCGTGCTGACCATCGTCTGATTCGGCACGTAGACGTACGTCCCGTCGTCCGCCGCGAGCGCGGTGTAGCTCAGTGAGATCTGCTCGACGACACCCGTGAACTCGCCGATCGAGATCCGATCCCCGAGGCGGACAGGCTGAGTGAATGCGAGAAGCACACCCGAGCCGAGGTTTCCAAGCGGAGTCGAGAGCGCTACCCCCGCGACGATTGCGAGCACCGCGCTCGACGCCAGAAAAGCGCTCGCCGCCTCCTGCGTCGTGGGGAAGACCGAGAGAACGCTCCAGAGGCCGACGAGCACCACGACGGCGACCACGACCCGGAGAAGGAAGCTGAAGGTCGTCCGCCGTCGCGCCGCATCCATGGGATCCCTCGCGGCGAGCCTGCGCTCGTATCGCGCGAAGATCAGATGGAGCCCGAAGCGGACTGCGATCACGACGAGCGCCCATACACCGGCGAGGACGAGCGCCTGCACCGCCCGGTTGGACGAGTCCATGGCGGAAGGTTCGCCGCGGAGCGCGCGGAGCCTGCTGATTGCTACTAGTGGTTTGACCGGCAACGTTGCCCGGTTCCTGGGTCACGAGCACCAAGCCGGAGGCCGTCATCGTCCGCGGGCAAGGCCTGTAGGCCTTGTCAAGGGTGAGGGCGGCTTCCGGCGCCGCGTGATCGTGGGTCAGGGACCCGGCGAGGGTTGCCGATCAGACATCTAGCTGCGTTCCAGGAACACCCCGTGCAGCGCCCGAACAGCGCGCTCGACGTCTGGCCGAGCGACGAGGCAGGAGATCTTGATCGGCGAGGTCGTGATCAGCCGAAGGTTGATGCCTTCGGCGGCGAGCGTCCGGAACATGCGGGCGGCGACCCCGGGGTTCGAGCGCATTCCCGCTCCGACGAGCGACACCTTGGCGAGGTCCGCGATCTCCTCGACCTCGATCGCGCCGAGCGTCTCCTGAGCTCGCGCTAGAGCCCGTCGTGTCGCCGACACGTCCTCCTGCGGGACGCTGAACGAGATCTCCGCCGGGCCGTGCGCGAGGTTCTGGAGGATCGTGTCCACGCTGACGTGCTCGGCCGCGACCGCCTCCAGGATCTCCGCCGCGGAGCCGGGCTGGTCGGGGACACCGCGGAGCGCGAACAAGACCTCGTCTTCGGAGTGGGTGACCGCCGAGACGATGGCCGCCTCGATGCCGGCGGCGTCCTTGATCCAGGTGCCAGGCTCGTCAGAAAACGTGGAGCGCGCGTGGATGGGAACGCCTTGTCCGCGGGCCAACTCGACCGCTCGGAGCATCAGCACTCTCGCCCCGGATGCGGCCATCTCGAGCATCTCCTCGTACGAGACGGCCGAAAGCTTGCGCGCTTGCGGAACGATGCGGGGATCTGCGGTGAAAACGCCGGTGACGTCGGAGTAGATCTCGCAGGAGGCGCCGAGCGCGGCGGCGAGGGCGACCGCGGTCGCGTCGGTGCCGCCGCGGCCGAGCGTCGTCACGTCCATCGTGTCCCGCGAGAAGCCCTGGAAGCCCGCGACGAGCACGATGCGTCCGCGATCGAGCGCATCCAGCACGCGAACCGGCGTGATCTCGCGAATCTTCGCCTTCGTGTGCACCGGATCGGTGATGATCCCGGCCTGCGAGCCGGTGAAGGACACGGCCTCGTGGCCGAGGTCGTGCACTGCCATCGCAACGAGCGCGCACGAGATCCGCTCGCCCGTCGAGAGGAGCATGTCGAGCTCGCGCGGGTTCGGATCGGGCGACGTCGAGCGCGCCAGCTCGAGCAGCGTGTCGGTCGTCTCGCCCATCGCCGAGACCGTCCCCACCACCCGAACGCCGCGCTCGCGCGCCTCCACCAGCCGCCGGGCGACGTGCCGGATCTTCTCCGGATCGGCAACGGAGGATCCGCCGAACTTCATGACGACGGTTCCCAGCGAAGACTCCGGCGCAGCGGGCATACCGGGATTCTGTATGCCCGGCGCCGGAGATGGTGGACGTCGCGTAGTCCCGTCGTTAGCGATCGAAATCGTGATCGAGTCCGACCTCGTACATCTCGACCGCTGTTCGCTTGCCGGCCTCATCACCGGGGGTCATCTGGTTGAGCGCTCGGTCTCCGGTGCGCATGTCCTCTTCGGTCTCGAAGAAGGTGAGCCCGAGCCCGCGCCCGTTCTCGCGGTCGACGAGCATCAGGAGCCTCTTGGCCTGCTCGAGACCCGCCGGGCGGTCTCCCTGCACCATGTTCTTCACGCGCTCGACTGCTTTGCCGGGATCGGCGAGATCGCCGCCTTCGAAGCGAGCAATGCGTACGTACATGAGTTCTCCTTCCATGGGGTTTTACGCTCCGGGCCGCGGCAGTGGGCCCGAGAGCAGGTGCATGACTTCCAGGTCCCGGTAGGTCGGCTGTACCCGGGCACGGTCGGCCAGACTATCGAGGATCCCGTGCAAGTGATTGCTTCGAAAACGATCCCAGGTCTTCCTGGAGCTCCAGATGCCGATCATGCGAAACCCTTCCTCGGTAGGGCCGGCGACGTGGAGCACGAGGCCCTCGGGGAGAGCTTCCCCGAGGGCCTCCGCGATCCCGAGGTACATGTCCCACGTGGCCGGAATGTCCTGCACGAAGGCGTAGCTCACGGCGTCTACGCCTCGAGCGCGAGGTTGAGCGTGCCGCCCTTGCCGTCGCAGGTCGCGTTGAGATGGAGCACGGCGCGTGCTCGCTGCTTCGAGACGAACCTGCCGATGAACGACCACAC
>JBPCMD010000097.1:0-3969 GCA_051002595.1 Gaiellaceae bacterium | reverse complement strand
CCGGCTCGACGGGACGGTGGTGGACTTGGATCCCGGACAGGGATCTGACCCCTACCACTACGTATATGGGCGGGAGGAGTGGTTGCTCGTCCTGGCCGGAACGCCCACCTTGCGCCGCCCGCAAGGTGAGGATCATCTCGAGGCTGGCGATCTTGTGTGCCTCCCGGAAGGCCCAGCCGGTGCTCACCGGCTGCTCAATCGCGGCGAGTCGGTCGTGCGTGCGCTGTCCTTATCGACGACGGGTCTGCCAGCCAATGTTTGCTACCCGGACACCGGGCACTGGCGCATCCGAAACGGGCTCGGCGGGGATGAAGTTGTGGTCCGCAAGACCGGTCCAGTCGGGGCGAACACAGCGAGTTCCGGAGTGGCAGGGCCCTAAGAAGTCATTTCAGGCGAGGCTCGCCTCGCCGCGGCCGCCGCACGGCGGCTTGACCCGGGGCCACGCGAGGGCGAGGCAAGCCTCGCCCCTACTACGCCTTGGCCCGGCTGCGCGTCTTCGGCTTCGCGCGCGCAGGTTTCTTGTCCGCGGCAGGTTTCTTCTTCGCCGCCGCGACGCTCGCTTTCAGGGCCTCCATCAGATCGATCACAGGCGCGTCCGCGACCGGCTCGGGCACGGAGATCTCCTCGCCTCGCGTCTTCGCCTCCAAGAGCGCGCGCAGGTCGCGCCGGTACTCACTGTGCAGTTCCGCAGGATCGAAGACCCCTTCGAGGCTCTCGATCACTTGCTTGGCGAGCGCGAGTTCCGTGTCCTTGACCTTCGTCTCCTCGACGGCCTCGGCGATCTCGGCGTGGGAATAGACGTCCTCGGCCACGAACAGCGTCTCGAGCGAGAGCGCCTCGCCCCTCGCGCGCACCAGGCAAAGGCTCTCGCGCCCCGCGCGTACGAAGCGGCCGAGCGCCGCCATCTCGGTCTCACGCATCGCCTCGAGCAGGAGCACGTATGGCCGGCGCTGGGCGTCGCCAGAAGCGGGAACGAGGTAGTAGTGGCGGTCGAAGTAGATCGGGTCGACCGCCTCCCCCGGGACGAAGCTCCTGATCTCGATCGAGCGTGAGTCATCGGACCGCTCGATGGCCTCCAGATCGGCGTCCTCGACGATGACGAACTGGCCCTTCGCCACCTCGAAGCCTCGCACGAGCTCGTCCTGCGTCACCTCGCGGTCGTGCGTCGGGCACCAGCGCTTTTGCTTGATCGGGGTCGCGCATTCGCGGTGGAGCAGTCGAAAGGACACATCGGACTGGCGGGCGGCGGGCTTGGTCGCCGGCGCGAGTCCGACGGGAATCGAGACGAGACCGAAGCTGAGGGATCCGTTCCAGGAAGTGCGCATGTGGGCGTGAATTGTAGGGGTCTGGCCGGGGGCCGGACGCCAGGACAGGGAGAATTCGCCACCACCGGGCAAACCCCTCCGAGTAAGCTCAGAGACGTGACCGAGACGGCATCGGCGGCTCCGGAGACGCGTCCGCCCAGCGGGCGGCGTACGATCGCGCGTCTCTGGCGGGACGCGGTCCAAGCCGAGCGGGAGAGCCCCGCCTACCTCGTCGAAGAGGAGGAGGGTAGCGGCTGGCGCGAGGTGTCGTGGAGCGACGCCGATGAACTCGTGCGCGCATACGCCAACGGCCTGATCGCTCGCGGCGTGAGCAAGGGCGACGCCTTCGCGATCCTCGCCCAGAACAGCCTCGACTGGGCGTTGGTGGACTTCGCGCTGGCGCAGATCGGCGCCGTCGGGATCCCGGTCTATGCGAACAACTCCGCGCGCGATGTCGGCTATCTGCTGGCGCATTCCGACGCTGTGGGGATCGTCTGCGAGGACACCGCGCAGCTCGCCAAGGTCGAGGAGGTCCGAGACGAGCTGACGAAGCTCGAGCACGTTCTCACGTATCACGACCTCGCGGGGCTGGCCGCACACGGCGTCGACTTCGCGCGCGCCCATCCGGACGCCCTCGACGAGGCAATGGCGGCGATCGAGGAGGAGGATCTCTACACGATCATCTACACCTCCGGGACGACCGGGCCCCCGAAGGGCTGCATGCTCAGCCACCGCAACTACTACGCGATGACGAGCGTCGTCGACTCGATGGAGGACCACTACCGCGCGGACGACACGATGCTGCTCTACCTCCCCCTCGCGCACAACTTCGGGCGGCTGATGCTTCTGACCGGCGCCTACGTCGGCTTCCCGATCGCATTCCTCCCCGATCCGCTGCGGATCGCGGAGGCGATGCTCCAAGTACGGCCCAGCGTGCTGCCGAGCGTGCCGCGCGTCTACGAGAAGGTGTACGCCGCGGTGCAGTCGCGCTTCGACGAAGCGACCGCCGTCAAGCGGCGGCTCATCGATTGGGCGCTTCCGATCGGCCTCGAGGTGAGCCGCCTGCAGGCGGCAGGAAGCCCGATTCCACGCGGCCTTGCGATCCGTCACCGTCTCGCCGACCGGCTCGTCTTCAGCAAGGTCAAGGAACGTCTCGGGGGCCGGTTGCGGATCCCGATCTCGGGAGGCGCCCCGCTAGCGAAGGAGATCGCGGAGTTCTTCGACGCGGTCGGCATCCGCATCCTCGAAGGCTACGGCTTGACCGAGTGCACGACCGCGGCGAGCACGAACCGGCCGGATCGCTACCGCTTTGGCACCGTGGGTCCCGCTCTTCCAGGCTTCGAGGTGGCGGTTGCGGACGACGGCGAGCTCCTCGTCCGCTCCGAGACGGTGTTCCAGGGGTACTTCAAGGATCCGGAGGCGACCGCAGCGGTGCTCGGCCCCGACGGCTGGCTTCGCACTGGGGACGTCGGCGACGTCGACGCGGACGGCTTCATCTCGATCACGGATCGCAAGAAGGACATCCTTGTCACCGCCGGCGGAAAGAACGTGGCGCCCCAGAACATCGAGAACGACCTCAAGACCTCCAAGTACGTGTCCCAGGCGCTCGTCGTCGGTGACCGGCGACCGTATGTAGCGGCGCTGATCACGCTGGACGAGCCCGAGATCCTCCGCTGGGCGTCCGAGCACGGAGTCGAGGGCGACCTCGCATCGCTTTCACGCGACGAGCGCGTCCGCGAGGTCGTTCAGGGCGTGATCGACGAAACGAATCGCGAGCGCTCGCGCTTCGAGCAGGTGAAGCGTTTCGCGCTGCTCCCCCGCGACTTCACGATGGAGGAAGGCGAGGTCACTCCTACGCTCAAGCTCAAGCGCCGCGCGGTCAGCGAGCATTTCGAGGCGGAAATCGAGGAGCTCTACGCGTAAAGAGTTGTGGCCTTACAGGTCGAGCGCACTGTCCACCCACGCCCCGTCCCGAGTCCAGGAGACAGCGCGGAACCACCAGCTCGTTTGTCCGCCAAACCCGGCGACCGTGCAACGACCTCGACGCGCTTAGATCTCGGACGGCCGGCCAACAGATCCAAGGAGCGAGCCCCGCCGTCCACGTTCGTTCCGGCGCGATTAAAGGCGCCTCGATCCGTCGCAAACATTCGAGCTCATGACTCTCCGTGGTCGGCCTTGCCCAAAGATCCTCCACTTCTCGCCCCGTCGAACGAGAAGGCTGACGCTCGTCGTGCTACCAGTTCCATCGGCTCGGCGTACGGTGCCGGTCCTTACGCGCACGATGGCCGGCCCGGAGCCTTTGAGGTAGCGCGTGACCCGAAACCTTTGAATACCGGTCGCGGTCGGCCCTTCGAGTGCCACACTGTTGAAGATCACATCTGCGCGAGCTCGCTGCTCGGCTGACGTCATGAGGACGCACGACGCGCTCGCCGCCGTTGCGAATAGTCCGAAGGCCGCCAGAGCCATCGCTGCTGCAAGTAGTAAGCGTTTGAGCGTCATTGAAATCGATACGCCGTGCGGCCATGTGGATGTCACAACTCTTAGACAGGATGGAGCCGTAGCCCCGAGGGCCGCGGCGTCCGGTCGCTGGCAGAGAGTGGCCGGCGCCTACGCATCTGTCGTGGGTTGCCGGGAGTGGCCCGGTAGAGCCACATACGGAGGTCGC
>JBPCMD010000096.1:0-22987 GCA_051002595.1 Gaiellaceae bacterium | reverse complement strand
ATGAAGGCGTCGAACCGCGAGGCGATCGAGGAGCAGATCGCCGCCGACTACGTCGTGACCTCGCTCGACGGGTACACGCCGTTCGTCGCTGCGGCGGGCGACGCGCTCGCGGCCTCGACCGTGCCCGAGCTCGTGACCAGCGTGCGCTCCGACGTCGGCCTGGTCGACGGCGAGTCGGCGGAGATTGGCGGCATCGAGCCCGACACGATCGCCGAGGCGTACGTCTTCGACTGGCGCGAGGGCGGCGAGAGCGTGCTTGCGACGCTCGGCACGACCAGGGCGGTCGCGAGCTCGAACTACGCCGAGGATCACGACCTCGCGATCGGCGACGTCGTGACGATCCGCTCCAGCGCGGATCGCACCGCAACGGTCACGGTCGTGGGAACCTTCGAGCCGCCACCGTTCTACCCGTTGCTGGAGAGCGTCAACGTCTCGAAGGAGCTCTTCGACTCGCTCTACGACCGACCCCGCAACAGCTGGACGTGGGCGAACGTCGCAGGCGAGTCGACCGACGAGAACCGGGGGCAGCTGGAAGCCGCGATCGCCGGCTACCCCGACACGCAAATCGAGACCCGCGAGGAATGGATCGAGCGCGAGGACACGGACTTCAACCAGTTCATCTCGTTCCTCTACGTGATGCTGACGCTGGCGGTCTTCGTGAGCATCTTCGGGATGATCAACACCCTCGTCCTCTCGGTCTACGAGCGGACCCGGGAGATCGGGATGCTGCGCGCCATCGGGATGACACGCCGGCAGGTGCGCCGGATGGTCCGCCAGGAGAGCATCATCACCGCCCTCATCGGGACAGCGGTCGGACTGCCGCTCGGAATCTTCCTGGCCGCGCTCGTCAACAGGGCGCTTTCGGAGTACAGCATCCGCTTCTCGATCCCGTGGGGCCAGCTCGCCGTGTTGACGATCGTCGCGATCGTGATCGGGATCCTCGCGGCGATAATGCCCGCGCGCCGCGCCGCCAAGCTCGATCCGCTCCGAGCTATCGCGTACGAATGAACGCTCGCCGTCTGCTCGCGTTCGCGAGGGAAACCATGTTTCCCTCGCGTGCTCCCTTCTTCTTGAAGGCGTGGGAAACCTCCCGGTTCCCCACACCCCTCCCCGCTCATGGGCCTATCGGCCCATGACGCGGTTCGCCATCCGCGGCCTGCTCAGCCGGAAGCTGCGGACGGCTCTGACCGCCCTGGCCATCGTCCTCGGCGTCGCCATGATCAGCGGCACCTACGTCCTCACCGACTCCATCGACCAGGCGTTCGACAGGATCTTCACGGACATCCGCCAGGGCTCGAACGCAGTCATCTCGGGGAAGTCGGCATTCGACCTCAGTGAGGGCAGCGGCGTCACTGAGCCGACCTTCGAAGAGTCGCTGCTCGGCGAGGTGCGCGCGCTTTCAGGGGTGGAGGAGGCCGAGGGGAGCGTCAACTCGGATGCGACCCAGCTCATCAGCGACGACGGCAAGGCGGTGGTCTACGGCGGCGCTCCGAACCTCGGCTTCTCGATCGCCAATCCCGATTCCCAGTTCAATCCGCTGACCCTCGTCGAAGGCGAGTGGCCGGGGCAGAACGAGATCGTCGTCGACAAGGAGACAGCGGCGAAAGAGGATTTCGAGGTCGGTGAGACCATCGGCGTCCAGGCAGAAGGCCCGGTTCAGCGGCTCGGAATCTCGGGGATCATGCAGTTCAGCTCGGGCCTCACCATCGGCGGGGCGACGCTGGCGGGCTTCGATCTCCAAACGGCGCAGCGGCTGATGCGAAAGGAGGGTCGCCTGGACGAGATCGCTGTCGCGTCCAGGCCGGATGTCAGCGACCCGGACCTCGTCCGGGAGATCCGGGCGATTCTCCCCGACGGCGCCCAGGTGCAGGGAGTCGGTGAGCAGGTGCAGTCGGACGCCGAGGAGACGAACGAGTTCATCACCTTCCTGCAGACATTTCTGCTCGCGTTCGGAGGCATAGCGCTCTTCGTCGGCTCGTTCGTGATCGCCAACTCGCTGTCGATAACGATCGCGCAGCGGACGCGAGAGCTCGCGACGCTCAGGATGCTCGGCGCCTCACGCCGGCAGGTGCTCGGCTCGATCATCCTCGAGGCGCTCGTCGTCGGTGTCGTCGCCTCGTCGATCGGCCTCTTCCTCGGGCTCCTGCTCGCGAAGGGTCTGTTCTGGCTGTTCGACCTCGTCGGATTCACGCTCCCGAACACCGGCCTCGTCTTCGAGACGCGGACGGTCATCGTCGCGCTTCTCGCCGGGATCCTGGTCACGCTAGGCGCCAGCCTGCGGCCCGCGATTCGCGCTACGCGTGTTCCGCCGGTCGCTGCGGTGAGAGAAGGGGCGACTGTTCCGGCGAGCCGGTTCGCGCGCCTGCGAGGGATCGGTGCGCTGCTCATGGCGGCAGCCGGCTTTGGCGCGCTCGCCTATGGGCTTTTCGCCGACAGCCTCGACACGACGGCGATCCTCATCTGGATGGGGCTCGGCACGCTTCTCGTCTTCCTCGGCGTCGCGCTCTTCTCCTCGCGCCTCGTGCGCCCGCTGGCACATGTGCTCGGTTGGCCTGCCACGCAAATGGGAGGCGTCGCGGGATCGCTGGCACGGGACAACGCGCGCCGAAATCCGCAGAGAACCGCGTCAACGGCGGCCGCGCTGATGATCGGGCTCGCGCTCGTCACGCTCGTGGCGACGCTCGCGTCGGGGATCATCGTCTCGTTCAAGAGCTCGGTGAACGATCTCTTCACGGGCGACTACGCGATCACCGCCCAGAACAACTTCTCGCCGATTCCGATCGACGCGGCCGAGGCGGCCGCGATGGCCCCGGGCGTGACCGTGGTCGGAAATGTGAGAACGGGGGAGGCGCTTCGTGATGGCGACCCCGGCTTCATCACAGCCGTCGATCCCGGCATGCAGGAGGTGATCGACCTCGACTGGAAGGCAGGTCCAAAGGACGTGATCTCGACGCTCGGCGACGACGGGGCGTTCGTCGACGACGGCTGGGCGGAGAAACACGAGCTTGCGCTGAGCTCGCCGGTCGAGGTGACGTTTCCGAACGGGAGCTCGAAGACATTCCGGGTGGAGGGCATCTTCGATCCGCCCAGCGGGGGATCGCCTTTTGGGCCCGTGACCATCTCGGCCGCCGCCTTCGACGCCGAGGTGCCGCAGCCGAGGAATCTGTACTCGTTCCTGAAGATGGAAGGTGGAGCGACCGACGAGAACCAGGCCGCCCTCGACGGGGCGCTGGAGGACTTCCCCAACGCCAAGGCACAGTCGCGTCAGGGCTTCATCGACAACCAGATCTCGGGGCTCAGTTCCATCCTGAACATCCTCTATGTGCTGCTCGCGCTCTCGATCATCGTCAGCCTCTTCGGGATCGTGAACACGCTGGTGTTGACGGTTTTCGAGCGGACGCGGGAAATCGGGATGCTGCGCGCGATTGGGATGACGCGCCGCCAGATCCGCCGGATGATCCGCCACGAGAGCGTGATCACGGCGCTGATCGGGGCCGCGATCGGGATCGTGCTCGGAATCGCCCTCGCCGCGCTCTTGGTCTACCGAGTCGACTTTCTCGTGTTCTCGTTCCCGACGCTGCAGGTGATCATCTTCGTGATCGCGGCGATCGTGGTCGGGATCCTCGCCGCCGTCTTTCCGGCACGCAGGGCCGCAAAGCTCGATCCGCTCAGAGCGATCGCGTACGAGTAACTCCCCGACGCGGGTCGGGGTCAGGATTCAGCCTGACCCCGGTCTTGGGTTTCCCGGCCAGTCTCAAACCGGGGTCAGGCTGAAGCCTGACCCCAACCGCCGAGCGCGACCACGCCGTCTGCCGCCAACGCCGCGATCTCCGCGTCGTCGTAGCCAACCTCTCGCAGCACCTCCTCCGAGTGCTCGCCCAGGAGCGGCGGCGGCAGGCGGTGCCCTGCCCGCGCGCCGTCGAAGGAGAGCGGGAGAGCGGCGAGTCGGAGTTCGGGGATGCTCGAATGCTCCACGAATTGGAGCATTCCGAGTGCTTGTGTCTGCTCCGAGGAGACGACATCCGCCACGTTCGCGACCGGGGCGGCCGGAATCCCGGCCCCGGACAGGAGCTCGTGCCATTCGGCGGTGTCGCGTTCACGCAGTCGCTCGGAGAGAAGCTCGACCAGCAGCTCGCGGTTGCGGACGCGATCGGGGTTCGTCCGGAAGCGAGGATCCTCTGCGAGCTCGGATAGCTCCAGCGCCGCGCAGAGCGCGATGAAGAGCCGATCGTTCCCGCCCGCGACCATGAGCTCGCCGTCCTTGGTCGGAAAAACCTGGTACGGGGCGACCATCGGAAAGACGGTGCCCTCCCCCACGGGCACCGTTCCGTCCGCGAGATAGCCGACAAGGTGGTAGCCGATGTAGCCGAGCGCGGTCTCGTAGAGCGACGTGTCCACCTCGGCGCCGGCGCCTGTGCGCTCGCACTCGAGGAGCGCGCCGACGATTCCGAGCGCTGCCCACATGCCGGTGCCCATGTCGATCAACGAGGAGCCGACTCGGACCCCGGAACGCCTGGGCTCACCGGTCATGCTGATGAGCCCGCCCGCCGCCTGCATCAGGGCGTCGTAGCCCGGCTCGCTCGACAGCGGCCCGACACGGCCGTAGGCGCCGATCGAGCAGTAGACGAGCCGAGGGTTCTGCTTCCGCACCGCTGCTGCTCCCAACCCGAGTTCCTCCGCGAGCCCCGGCCGGAGCCCCTGGAGGAAGACATCCGAGCGCTCCGCGAGCCGGAGGAGAGCTTGGCGGCCGCGCTCGTCTCGGAGCGAGAGGGCAAGCGATCGCTTCCCCGCGTTGACCGACAGGAACATCGCTCCCTCGCCGTTCCAGAACGGCGGCCCCCAGGCACGCGCGTCGTCTCCCGTGTCCGGCCGCTCGACCTTGACCACGTCCGCGCCGAGCGCAGCGAGGATCTCCGCGCAGAAAGGGCCGGCGATGGAGGTCGTGACATCGAGGACGCGCTTGCCGGCAAGGGGGAGGAAGGGCATCGGCTGAATCATCGCGGGTTCCACGATCGGGGGTACAGGCTTCAGCCTGACCTCGTTCTCTCGGGTTGGCACCTCTCGCCGGGGCGGTCGGCCAGACCGACGGACGTCGAAAACAGGGTCAGGCTGAAGCCTGACCCCTGACCCACCCCCGCATCGCTCCTGCGAGGATGGGCGCGTGCCCGACTGGCTCGACTTCGACCAGCTAACCGAGTGGGTCTCCGGCAAGTGGTGGAGCTACCTCGTCATCTTCGCCATCGCGATGATCGACGCGTTCTTCCCGCTCGTGCCGAGCGAGACGCTCGTCGTCCTCGGCGGGAGCCTCGCCGGGTCGGGGGACCTGAGCCTGCTGCTCGTCATCCTCGCGGGCGCGACCGGAGCGATCGTCGGCGACAACATCTCCTACGGGATCGGCTCACTGGTGGGAGAGAGAACGATCAAGCGCTGGTTCTCCAGCGAGAAGTCGCACAAGCGACTCGAGTGGGCCGAGCGCACCCTGGACGAGCGAGGCGCGTACATCATCCTGCTCTCGCGCTTCATCCCGGGCGGCCGGACCGCAGTGACGTTCTCGGCCGGCTACATCCCGACGTTCACCTGGCGCCGCTTCATCGTCTACGACGTCATCGCGGGAGTGCTGTGGGCTACCTATGCGGCCATGCTCGGCTACCTCTTCGGAAAGACCTTCGAGGAGCATCCAGTCTGGGGCGTCTTCCTCGCGCTCGGCATCGCATTGAGTCTCGGCCTCGTCGTCGAGATCGTCCGGCACGTGCGCAAGCCGCGCAGCGCCTCCGGCTAGCGAGGGGTCTAAGTCCGCGCAGGCGGCGGGCTGCGATCTGGATCGGTCATCGTCGTGTCGGGCATCGCCCGGATGTGCCTCCACGCCGCCCAACCGATGAAGAGGGCGAGGATGACGACGATCGGCACGAGAGCAGCGTGGAACGCGTGGAGGGCGCCGTTGTCGCCGCCCACATCGCCGCGACCGGCGGAGAACGCCTGGATCGAGCCGAGCACAGCCAGCACGAACGGCCAGGTGGCCAAACGCCAATTCGGCCAGGCCGCGAGTAGCGCCGAGAGGAACGTGAGGATGTACGCCAGGTGGACGGCCTTGCCGAAGTCCTTGTGCGCGTCCAGCCAGTCCGTCTCTCCGAAGAGGAAGCCTCCGATCAAGTAGAGCTGGACGATCACGCCGACGAGAGCGGCGCCGGCGAAGATGACCGTTCCCCACAGCCCGATCCGTCGCCTGTCCATGCGCAACACCCCTAAGACCTGCGCCGGACAGAGTCAACTACGTACCGTGTCGAATGTGAATCGTCTGGCCGACGCGACCAGCCCCTACCTCCTGCAGCACGCCGAGAACCCGGTCGACTGGCGCCCGTGGGGAGAGGAGGCGTTCGAGCTCGCGCGGGCGGAGGAGAAGCCGCTCCTCGTCTCGGTCGGCTACAGCTCCTGCCACTGGTGTCACGTGATGGCGCACGAGTCGTTCGAGGATCCGGACACTGCGGCGCTCATGAACGACCTCTTCGTCAACGTCAAGGTCGACCGCGAGGAGCGGCCGGACGTCGATGCGGTGACCATGGAGGCGACGGTCGGGATGACTGGCTCGGGCGGCTGGCCGACGACGGTGTTCATGACGCCCGAGGGAAAGCCCTTCTACGCGGGGACGTACTTCCCGCCGGAGCCGCGGCACGGGTTGGCGAGCTTCCGCGATCTCCTGGAAGCGGTCAGTCGCGCCTGGAGCGAGCGGCGCGCCGACATCGAGCGCCAGGCGGCGGAGATCGACGAGACCCTCCGGCGCAACGCGCGACTTCGACCTTCGAGCGAGCCGCTGACCGAATCGATCCTGGCGGAGGCCGCGCGCGGGATCGCGCGCACCTTCGAGCCCGCGTACGGTGGCTTTGGGGGCGCGCCGAAGTTCCCGGCGGCCTCGACGCTCGAGTTCCTGCTCCGGCGGGGCGACGAGGACGCGCTGGCGATGGTCACGGCCACACTCGACGGGATGGCCGGAGGCGGGCTGTACGACGTGGTCGGGGGTGGGTTCCACCGCTATTCGGTCGACGCGCGCTGGCTCGTCCCGCACTTCGAGAAGATGCTCTACGACAACGCAGTGCTCGCATCCACCTATCTCCACGCCTGGGTCGTGACCGGCCGGCCGCGCTACCGGGAGATCGTGGAGGAGACGCTCGACTATCTCGTGCGGGAGATGCTGCTTGCGGAAGGCGGACTCGCGTCGGCTCAAGACGCGGATACGAGCGGGGTCGAGGGGTTGACGTACACGTGGACCGAGGCGGAGGCTCTGGCCTCAGGGATTCCGCGCGAGCTGTTGGAGCCGTTCGAGCACGGGCGCTTGATCGTTCGCGGGCAGCCCGATCCGGAGCTCAAAGCGCGGCTGCTGATCGAGCGCGCGACGCGCGAGCAGCCCTTCAGAGACGACAAGGTGCTCGCGTCGTGGAACGGGCTCGCCCTTGCAGCTTTGGCCGAGGCGGGCTACCGGCTGGAGCGCGAAGACTGGCTCGAAGTCGCATGTGGGGTGGGCGAGTTCCTGATCGGGCCGCTCTCCGACTCCGACGGGAGACTGCTCCGCTCGCGGCGCGACGGGCGCGCGAGCGGCGCGGCGTTCCTCGATGACTACGCCAACGTCGCCTACGGCCTCATGGAGCTGCACGTCGCGACAGGCGAGCTCCGCTGGCTGACCGAGGCGCACCGGCTCGCGCTGCTCGCGATCGAGCTCTTCGCCGACGAGGAGCGCGGGGGGTTCTACCTCGCCGCGGGCCTTGACCCGCGCGTGCGCCGCACGAAGGACCTGCAGGACACGCCCATACCATCCGGCAGCTCGATGCTCGCGTGGATCTTGCTTCGGCTCAGCCGGATCTGGGGCGACGAGGAGCTCGAGCGGCGAGCGGTATCGGTTTTTCGCCTCGTCGAGCCGGCGCTGCGCCGTGCGCCCGGAGGGTTCGCCTGGATGCTTTGCGGCCTCGATCTTTGGTTCAGCGCACCGCGGGAGATCGCGATCATGGGGTCGGTCGAATCGCCCGTCGCCCGAGCAGCGCTCGCGTCGTTCGAGCCGCGCACAGTTGTCGCGGTTGGCCCCGGAGCGGGCGTTCCGCTGCTCGACGGCAAGGAGCTCGTCAATGGTGAGCCGACGGTCTACGTGTGCGAGCGCTTCGTCTGCCAGGCGCCCGTTGCGGACGCGGCCGCTTTCGCCCCCTTGACGGCGCCGACAGATTAGCTAGCCTAGCTAGCATGGTCATGGTAAACATGCACGAGGCGAAGACGCGCCTCTCCGAGCTCGTCCGTCTCGTAGAGTCGGGCGAGAAGGTGGTGCTCGCGCGGAACGGTACTCCGGTGGCGGAGCTGGTTCCTGCGAGCGGGCCGAAGAAGCGCGTAGGCGGTTTCTGGAAGGGGCAGGTGTGGATGTCACCAGACTTCGACGCGCCCCTGCCGGAGTTCGAGGAATACACGCGATAAGGCTTCTGCTCGACACCCATGTCGCGATCTGGTTCTTCGAGGATCCTGGGCTGCTCACGAACGAAGCACGCGAGGTCGTCGAAGATTCGGCGAATGTGTCGTACCTGTCTGCGGCTAGCGTCTGGGAGTGGGCCCTCAAACAGGCGCTCGGCCGAATCTCCACGCCCACGGAACTCGACGCTGGCGCCGTTCGAGCTGGTTTCGAGGAATTGCCCGTGACATGGGCGCATGGACGCGCGGCTGCAGCCCTACCGGCGCTGCACGGGGACCCGTTTGATCGAATACTCGTCGCCCAGGCGACGCTCGAGGACCTCGTGCTCCTTACGCGAGACCGGCGGGTCGCGCAATACCCGATCGCGACGATGCTCGCGTAGATAGATGCGCGTCTGCCTGATGATCGAGGGGCAGGAGGGAGTCACCTGGGAAGACTGGGTGCGTCTAGCCCGTCTAGATGCTTGATCGGGAATTCACAGCGGGCCGGATGACGGCCACGACACTGCGCCGGATCGCCACCCTCCCTCGCCGTCCAGGCTCACTAGCCTGCACGACGAGTGAGTGCGTCGCCCGGCTTGGTCGTGACCGCCCCCGGCTGCGCGTCAATTCCCGATCAAGCATCTAGCTGAGAAGCACGGCTTCGAGGGGCTCTTCCGCTCCGACCACTACACCGCGATCATCCGTCTGCAGGCAGACGCGCTCGACGCGTGGGCGACTCTCGCGGGGCTGGCCGCGATCACGGAGCGAATCCGCCTCGGCACGCCCGTCTCCCCTGCGACCTTCCGCCGACGATCTGGAACGACATCCTCAAGTTCGCCGCCGACAACAAGGTCGACTTCTCCACCGTGCGTCTCGGCATCTGCGGCGGCAGCGCCGTCCCACGCGCCCTGATGGAGAGACTCGAGCGCGATCACGACGTGATGGTGATCCAGGGCTGGGGGATGACGGAGACCAGCCCGGTCGCCGCGTTCGCGTTTCCGCCAGACGGGCGACGGAGGAGGAGAAGCTCGACTGGCGTGTCCGGGCCGGCCGGCTCGTGCCGGGGGTCGAGCTGCGCGTCGTGGCCGAGGGAGATGGGATCGTCGCGCTGCGAGGAGGTTGCCGCCGCGGGGTGCCCGCTGCTCCTGATCGTCGTCTCGGCTGCGATCTGCGCCGAGCTGATCGGCCGCATCGGCACGGAGGACCAGCAGCGCGCCTGGGTTCCGGGGCTCGCCGCCGGCGACAAGATGGCCTTTGCGATCACCGAGTCGGACGCCGGCTCGAACAGTCACAAACCTGTCGACCACCGCTCGACGCGACGGCGACGTATATCGACTCCGTGGGAGCAAGACGTACGTCTCCGGCTTCGACGAGGCCGAGCGCATGGTCGTCGTCGCCCTCACGGGTGAGCCCGAGGACGGGCAGACTCGGCTCTCGCTCTTCGTGGTCGATACCGGCGCCGAGGGTCTCGAGAGCAGCTCGATCCCCGTAGAGGTGGGATCCCGGAGAAGCAGTTCCTGCTGCACTTCGACGATGTTCCAGTGCCGGTCGATCGTCTGCTCGGCGAGGAGCACGGAGGGCTGCGCGCCGTCTTCGGAGGCCTGAACCCCGAGCGGATCACGACCGCCGCCATCTGCGCCGGAATCGGCCGGTACGCGCTCGAGCGCGCGAGCAGCTACGCGACCGACCGCAACGTGTGGGGCGTTCCCATCGGCGCCCACCCAGGGAGTCGCGCATCCGCTCGCTGAGGCGAAGATCGAGCTCGAGCTGGCGCGGCTGATGACAGCCAAGGCGGCGTGGATGCGGCACGGTTCCGCGTGACGTCGCTGGCGAGCGCGAAGACGCCGCGCGGACGCGAGCGGCGACAGCTCCTCCTGTCGGCGATTGTCGACCTCGTCTCCGAGCGCGGCTTCCACGCCGTCGGCATCGCCGACATCGGGGCCGCCGCCGGGGTGACCGGCTCCGCCATCTACCGGCACTTCAAGGACAAGACGGAGCTGCTCGTTGCGCTTTTCGACCACGTCGTCGACGAGCTGCTCGTACGGGCGAGCGACGTCTCTTCCGAGATCGCCGATCCTGCGGACGCGCTCGACGCCCTGGTGAGACACCACATCGAGTTCGCTATCCGGCAACGGGCTCTCATCGCCGTCTACAGCCAGAAGTCCCACAACCTGCCGGAAGCCGACCGCAGCCGGCTACGACGAAACCAGCGGACCTACGTCCTCCTCTGGTCGTCGGCTTTGCGTCGATTGCGCCCGGAGCTGTCGGACGAACAGGCGCACACGCGCGTGCAGGTGACCTTCGGCCTGCTCAACTCCGTCTCCAATTTCCCGAACCGGCTCGACGAGGAAGCGCTTGCCTCTCTTCTACACACGATGGCGACGGCGGCGCTCGAGAGCTGATGTCCGTGATTTCTGACGCCGCTTCGCACGGTGCTCCGGTCGAGCTGGAGCGTCTGGACGGCGAGGTGGTCGTCGTCACCTTGAGCCGCCACGCCGAGCGGAACGCGCTCTCCAGGGATGTGCTCGAGGCGCTTTTCGAGGCGCTGGAGGTCGCGGCGACGGGTGCCCGAGCGATGGTGCTGACGGGCGGGCCGGATGTGTTCTGCGCCGGCGGCGACCTCGGATTCCTCCACCGCGCGCTCTCTGCCGGAAACCACGCCGAAGTGCGAGAGACGAAGTTTCTGCTTGTGGACGTCGTCCGCCGCCTCCGCGCCCTGCCGATGCCCACGATCGCGGCCGTCGAAGGCCTCGCGGTCGGCGCCGGCCTCGCGCTCGCATTCGGCGCCGATATCAGGATCGCCGGTCGCCGAGCCAGCTTCATTCCCGGCTACCTCGCGGTCGGCGCCTCGCCGGACGGCGGGGTTTCGCACCATCTGGTTCGCACTCGGATCGTCGCTCTCGTCCTGAACAAGAGGCTCTCGAGCGAGGAGCTGCTCGCGACCGGGCTCGTGCAGGAGGTCGTGGACGACGGCGCCGCTCTCGAGCGGGCAGTCACCGTGGCGCGCGGTCTCACCGAGCTCTCGCCGGACGCGCTCCTCGTCACGCGGAAAGTGCTGGACACCGCGTCGACGCTCGGATTCGATGCCCAGCTCGAAGCGGAGGCGGAGGCGTTCGGACTGCTCCTCGATACGCCTGCCTTCCGTGAGGCCATCGCGAAGTACGGCGGCGCCTGACAGACGTGAGGTCGAGCCTCGCCGCAGGGATTGAGGCTCGGCTCGCTGTAGGGGCGAGGCTTGCCTCGCCCTCAGTAGCATCCCACCCATGACAACTACAGAGCTGACCGGGGCGGAGGACATCGCGTGGGATCTCTCCGACCTCTACGAAAGCGGTGACGACGCCCGCCTGGAGCAGGATGTGCAGGAGGCCGAGAAGGCCTCCGAGAACTTTCGCGACACGTACTACGGCAAGATCGCCGACCTCGATGCGGGCGGTCTCGCAGATGCGATATCCGAGCGGGAGCGGATCGAGTCGATCTTCACCCGCGCCATCTACTACGCGCATCTCTGGTTCTCGACGGACACGGCCGATCCGGCGCGTGGGGCGCTTGTCGCGCGACTGACGGAGAAGGGCGCCGCGCTCGACACACAGCTTCTCTTCTTCGGATTGGAGATTGCCGACCTCGACGACGACCGCGCCAACGCCCTCATCGCCGCCGCGGAACTCGAGCACTGGCGCCACTGGCTGCGTTCGCTCAGGAAGTTTCGGCCGCACCTGCTCTCGGAGCCGGAGGAGAAGATCTTCACGGAGAAGTCCGTGTCCGGCGTCAGCGCCTGGTCCCGGCTGCACGAGGAGCTCTTGAGCGCGCTCAAGGTCGAGATCGACGGCGAGGAGACCAGCTTCGAGAAAGCGATGGCAAAGCTCTACTCCGGCGATCGCGATGAGCGGCGCTCCGCCGCCGAAGCCGTCACCGAGGCTCTCGCCCCCGGTCTGCGCACGCGCACGTTCGTCTTCAACACCATCCTCGTCGACAAGTCGATCGACGATCGCCTGCGCGGGTACGAGACGTGGATCTCGTCACGCAACCTGCGAAACGACACGACCGACGGGGCCGTGCAGGCGCTCATCGATGCCGCCGTGTCCCGCTACGACGTTCCGCAGCGCTACTACCGCCTCAAGGCGAAGCTCGTCGGCCTCGACCGACTCACCTTCTACGACCGTTTCGCGCCGATCGCCGACGATCCCAGCAAGGTGTCCTGGGACGAGGCGAAGGACGTCGTCCTAGCGGCGTACCACGACTTCACTCCCGAAGCGGGCGACGTCATCGAGCGCTTCTTCGAGGAGAATTGGATCGACGCTCCCACCCGGGAGAACAAGCGGACCGGCGCGTTCTGCGCCACCAGCGTCCCCGGCGTGCACCCGTACATCCTCATGAACTTCACCGGGGATCGGCGCTCGATCCTGACCCTCGCGCACGAGCTCGGCCACGGCCTGCACGGCTCGCTCGCCCAGCCACTCGGGCTCTTCAACGCCGACACGCCGCTGACGACCGCGGAGACCGCGTCGGTCTTCGGCGAGGCGCTCACCTTCAAGCGCCTGCTCGCCCTCGAAGAGAATCCGCGGGCCCGCCTGAACCTGCTCGCGGGGCGGATCGAGGACTCGATCGCGACGGTGTTCAGGCAGATCGCGATGAACCGCTTCGAGCACGCCGTGCACACTGAGCGGCGAGAGCAGGGTGAGGTCGCGACCGACCGCTTCCAAGAGCTCTGGCTCGAGTCGCAGAAGCAGATGTTCGAGGACTCCGTCGACGTCGAGGGGTACGGGACCTGGTGGAGCTACATCCCGCACTTCCTGTCGACCCCTGGCTACGTGTACGCCTACGCATATGGCTTCCTCTTCGCGCTCTCGATCTTCCGGCGCTATGAGCAGGAGGGCGAGGCGATGGTGGAGCCGTATCTCGACGTCCTCCGTGCGGGTGGATCGAAGCCGCCCGAGGAGCTCGCCGAGATCGTCGGGCTCGATCTCACCGATCCGGCGATCTGGGCGAACGGGATCGAAGCGCTCTCGTCCGAGCTCGACGAGGCCGAGGCGCTCGCGACGGAGATCGGGCTCGGATGATTTAGACGGTCTCCTACTCTTGCGCCGGCTGTTCACATTTCATGGCAGAGCGGGCATTTCGGAGCTACCCTCGCCTGTGACAGGCAGGTTTCGGCGTGGAGACATAGGAGGGAAGTGTGCGAAAGCTCATCGCGTGTGGGGTCGCTCTCGTCGGGGCCCTCGCGCTTACGGTGCCCGGTGCGCTCGGTGGGGCGGAGCAGACACCGGGCGTAACGGCAAAGACGATCACGATCGGCGGGACGTTCCCGCTCACAGGGCCTGCGGCGGCATATGCCCCGATCCCGCTCGGGATGAAGGCCTACTTCAGCTACATCAACGCTCGGAAGGGCCCCGACGGGAAGCGCGGCGTCAGTGGGCGCCAGATCGTTTGGAAGTACTACGACGACGGCTACAACCCCGCGAACACTGTTCAGCTGACGCGCAAGCTCGTGGAGGAGGACAAAGTCTTCGCCACGGTCGGCCAGCTCGGAACTGAGCACAACCTCGCGGTACGGCCGTACCTGAATCAGGCGAAGGTGCCGCAGGCGCTCGTCTCGAGTGGGGCGTCGTACTTCGGCACGCAGTTCAAGGAGTACCCCTGGACGACCGGCTGGCAGCCGGACTACATCGCGGAAGGCCGCGTTTACGGGCTGCACATCAAGGCGAACCATGGGGGCAAGAAGATCGCAGTGATCTACCAGAACGACGACTACGGCAAGGACTACTTGTTTGGCCTCAGGGTCGGACTGGGGAAGAGCTACGCGGATCAGAACATCGTCGCCACGGAGGGGGTCGAGGTTACTTCGACTAGCTCGGCGTCTCAGATGGTGAAGATCAGGTCCTCGGGAGCGGCGGTGTTGGTCATCTTCCAGACCCCGACGCCGACAGTCCGGTCGATCGCGACAGGCAAGGCGCTCGGGTACAACCCCGATCAGATCTACATGAACTCGGTTTCCGCCTTCCGGGCGCCGATGGACGGAGCGGTCGCGTCGGCCGGCGCGGCCTACGTCAACGGGCTTCTTTCGGTCACGTACCTCAAGGACGCAGACAGCCCGCGGTGGGACAACGACCCGGCGATGAAGCTGTATCGCCAGATCGTCGAGAAGTACCTGCCAGGACGGAACTTCCGAGACGGCCAGATCTACTACGGCTTCGCCAAGGGCGAGACGTTCGTGCAGGCGATGTACAAGGCCGGGAAGAATCCGACCCGCGCGGGCTTCATGAACGCGCTTCTGAGCCTGAACTCGGCGAACAAGTTCGCGCTTCCAGGCGTCACGCAGAAGACGACGAAGTCGGATCGTTGGATCATCAGCCAGATGCAGCTCCAGCGCTTCAACGCGAACGAGAAGGTCTGGGTGCCGATCGGCAAGCTGATCGACGGCCGGCCGCGCTAAGCGCGATCTAGGTCGACGTTTCCGTAGGGGCCGGGCATGCCCGGCCCCTACTGCGGTCCGGCCAGGAACTCTTCCCAATACCCCTCCATCGTCGTCAGCCGCGTCGAGGCGTGCAGCAGATCGTGCGGCGCGATGTTGACCGCGCGGACGATTGCATCGGCGGGCCATTCGTCGCCGAGGTCGAGCACGTTCACGCATCCCGGCGCCTGCTCGAAGTGGCCGAGAAACATGCGCTCGCCGGTCAGCGCATAGGAGAGGATCGCACGGTTGACGGCGCCGTGGAGGACGGCGAGCACCGTGTCCCAGGTCTCGTCGGCGAGCAGACGCTCGAATGCGGGGAGGACGCGGGCGAAGAGCTCTCCGATCGTCTCGCCGCCGAGGAAGCGCTTGTCGAGCGGGACGATGCCGCGAAACGCGTGCACGAACTGCTCTTCGAGATTCTCTGAAGGGATCTCGGAGAGACGCGCGCCCCGCAGCTCGCGCAGGTCCGTCCACTCCTCGATCTCCATCTCCGGCGCGACGATCCGCGCCGTCTCCAGGGCGCGCGGAAGTCCGCTCGTCAACACGCGGTCGAACGTCAGGCCGGCGAGGAAGTCATGTGTCGCCTCGGCTTGCAGGCGGCCGGTGTCGTTCAGGCTGACCCCTTCCTCCTGGACCGGCCGCCCATCGGGCGAGAAGTACGAGACCGCCCCGTGGCGCATGAGATAGAGCCGGCGTCGCATCGCGCCATAGGATCGCACGATGTCGTCGGGCGACATCGTCGAGACAGTTGCCGCTGCGACCTCGAGACCGCCGTTGCTCGTCATCGACCGGGTATGCGCGTTCCTCGACGAGCATCGCCTCGGCTCGGGGGAGGTCCGGGCGCGACGGATCGGCGAAGGGGGCGGGTCGAACTTCACCTTTCTGCTCGAGCGCGGCCCGGACCGCTACGTGCTGCGGCGCCCTCCCCGTCCGCCGCTTCCACCTTCGGCGCACGACGTGGTGCGTGAGGCGAGGCTCCAGCTGGCGCTACGTGAGGCCGGCTTCTCACGCCTACCGACGATCCTCGCCGTCGCCGAGGACGAGAGCATTCTCGGCGTGCCGTTCTACGTCATGGAGTATCTGGAGGGCCACGTCGTGGCTGACGAGCTGGTACCAGGACTCGAAGCCGAGCCGCAGCGCGGGCGGTTGGGAGAAGATCTCGTCGACTCGCTCGTCGAGATCCACGACGCGGACGTCACGACTCCGGATCTCGCGGCCTTCGCGCGGCCGGGCAGCTACAACGAGCGCCAAGTCCGGCGCTTCACCCAGCTCTGGGGCATCAACAAGACGCGCGAGATCCCGACCGTCGAGCGGGTCGCCGAGTGGCTCGCCGGCAACGTTCCGTTGCCGCTGCCGGAGACCGTCGTGCACGGCGACTTCCGCCTTGGGAACACGATGGTGGCGCCGGACGACCCCTCGCGGATCGTCGCCGTGCTCGACTGGGAGATGGGCGCGATCGGAGATCCGCGCGCCGACGTCGGCTACCTGCTCGCCACCTACAGCGAGCCCGGCGGCCCTCCGAACCCGCTCGGGACGTCTCCGGTGACAGCGCTTCCCGGCTTCCCGTCCAGGGCTGAGCTCTCGGAGCTCTACATTGAGCGGAGCGGTCGCGCCGTCGAGTCACTGTCGTGGTTCGAGGGGCTCGCCCTCTGGAAGGCGGCCGTCTTCTGCGAGGCGATCTACGGCAGGTACGTACGAGGCGAGCTCGGCGCCGAGGACGAGCGCGCGGCGCGGTTCGAGGAGGGTGTTCCGTATCTCGCCGAAGCCGCCCTCGAGGCGATCTCGCCGGATTCGTAGGGGTGAGGCTGGCTCGCCCTCGCCTACCCGTGGAGCACGGAGGGCGAGGCGAGCCTCGCTCTACAGCGCGATCTCCGCCAGCGCGCGTAGCGCTTCGGGCTGCTGCGTCGAGACGAGCAGCGACGTCGCGCCCGACTCGCGCCATGCCTCGACGCGCTCGGCGATGCGCTCCTTCGGCCCGACGAGCGCGACCTCGTCGATGAACGAGTTCGGAACAGCGGCCTCGGCGTCGCGCTTCGACCCGCCGAGATAGAGATCCTGGATCTCCTTCGCCTCGGCCTCGTAGCCGTAGCGCGCGAAGAGGTCGTTGTAGAAGTTCTTGCCGCGCGCGCCCATGCCGCCGATGTAGAGCGCGTAGTAGGGCTTGAGGAAGTTGCGCCCAGCCTCGACGTCGTCGATCAGGATCAGTGGCGCCGTGGGGGCGACGTCGAAGCCGGGCGGCGTGCTCTCTATCGCGGAGGCGTAGACCAGCCGCGCTCGCTCGGGTGACCAGAAGAGCGGAAGCCAGCCGTCCGCGATCTCGCACGCCTGCACTACGGCCTTCGGCCCCATCGCGGCGAGGTAGATTGGGATGTCGGCGCGCAGTGGCCGCGCCATCAGCTTGAGCGGCTTACCGAGCCCGGTCCCGTTCGAGAACGGGATGTCGTAGTGCTCGCCGTGATGCTCGACGAGCTCCCGGCGAAGCGCCGTCCGCACGATTTCGACGTACTCGCGCGTCTTCAGTAGCGGCTTTCCCCACGGCTCCCCGTGCCAGCCCTCCACGACCTGCGGCCCCGAGGTGCCGAGCCCGAGCAGAAAGCGGCCTTCCGAGAGCAGGTCGAGCGTCGCCGCCGTCATCGCCGTGTTGGCGGGCGTGCGGCCGGGGATCTGCATGATCGCGCTCCCGAGCTTGATCTTGGTCGTGGTCGCGCCCAGCCAGGCGAGGACGGTCACGCAGTCGGTTCCCCACGCCTCGGCGGCCCATGCGGAGTCGTAGCCGAGGCGCTCCGCCTCCTGCGCGAGCGCGATCGGCTCGAGCGGGCTCGTCCCCGGCGGCGCGTATCCCATGTAGAACCCGAGGCGCACTCAGCTCACTTTGAACGCATAGGTCACTCCTGCGATGCTAACGCCATGACGATCACGGATCTACGGCCGACTGACGAGGTGCTCGAGCTCAGGGCGCGAGTTTGCGCCTTCATGGAGGAGCACGTGTACCCGAACGAGCGGGCGCTCGACCGTGAGGACGACGATGCCGACGCGCTCGTCGTGCGGCTGCGAGGTCTCGCGAAGGAAGAAGGTCTGTGGGCGCCGCACCTTCCCGTTGAAGCCGGCGGGTCCAACGGGGGCTTCCTCACCTACGCCTTCCTGAACGAGGAGATCGGGCGCTCGCTCTGGGGCCAGCTGGTGCTCGGGTGCCAGGCACCGGACGCGGGCAACGGCGAGATCCTCTGGCAGTTCGGAACCGATGAGCAGAAGGAGCGCTGGCTGAAGCCACTGGTCTCAGGAGAGATGCGCTCGTTCTTCTCCATGACCGAGCCGGACGTGTCCGGGTCCGATCCGACAGGACTCAAGACGCGGGCCGTGCGGGACGGCGACGAGTGGGTCATCGACGGTCACAAGTGGTTCTCGTCGGGCGCCGAGGGGGCGTCCTTCGGGATCGTGATGGCGGTCACGGATCCCGACGCCGAGCCGCACCGGCGGGCGTCGCAGATCATCGTCCCGGCCGATACGCCTGGTGTCGACGTCGTTCGCGCTGTGCCCACGATGGGCCATCGTGGCCGCGGCTGGACAACGCACTGCGAGGTGCGCTACTCGGATGTCCGCGTTCGGGTCGAGAACACATTGGGCGAGGAGGGCGACGGCTTTCGGATCGCGCAGAAGCGGCTCGGCCCAGGCCGTATTCACCACGTCATGCGCTGGCTCGGGCAAATGCAGCGCGCGTTCGAGCTGATGTGCACCTATTCATTGGAGCGAGAGACGTTCGGTGGGCCGCTGGCGGAGAAGCAAACCGTCCAGAACTGGATCGCCGATTCGGCAGCCGAGATCCAGGCCTGCCGCTTGTTGACGCTCGACGCTGCCCACAAGATCGACCAGGGCGACGAGGCGCGGGTCGAGGTCTCGCTGATCAAGTTCTACGCGGCGAAGGCGCTGAACGACGTGATCGACCGCGCGGTGCAGGTGCACGGCGCGCGCGGCCTCACTGACGAGACGCCGTTGGCGGGCATGCTGGCGCAAGCGCGCGGCGCGCGCATCTACGACGGCCCGGACGAGGTGCACCGCATGGTCGTCGCCCGGCGGATCTTGAAGTCGTTTGCCGCAGGAGACGGCTGGCGCTTCGAGTGACAACGGTCTGAGTTCAGGCTTCAGCCTGACCCCGGTCTTAGGGTGTTGACTCGGAGCACGAAACCTTTGAGGCGAGGTCAGGCTGAAGCCTGACCCAGCGAGGTGGTCAGCCGCGTTTCGGTGGGAGCGGAACAAACGAGCTCGTCGTCTTCTGGTACTCCGCGTAGTCCTCGCGGCTTCGCAGCGCCTGCGTCTCCGTCGCCGGAATGCCCGTGACACGAAGCAGGAGGTAGAGGAGCACGGCAGGGACGAGCCACGACACCCATCCCCACGGAGACGCCGTCGCGACGAGCGCGACCCCGAGCCACGTCACCCACTCGAAGAAGTAGTTCGGATGGCGTGACCAGGACCAGAGCCCGTTCCTCGCCGTCTTCCCCTTGTTGGCTGGATCTGCGCGCCAGCGCGACAGCTGCCAGTCGGAGGTGATCACGCCGAGGTTCCCGATCGCCCAGATCGCTGCCCCCGCCCACTCGAGCACCCCAAGACCGTCGGTCGAGTCGAGGGTGACGAAGGCGTACGGCAGCGAGAAGAACACGACAAGTGCCGCCTGGAACTGGAAGAACCAGAAGAACCTCCCGTTGGCGTTCTCGCCCCACTTCTCCCGGAGTGCCTGGTAGCGGCCGTCCTCCTCCTTGCCGAGCACGCGGTTGAAGAGCAAGTAGAGCCCGAGCCTGAAACCCCAGATCGAGGCCAGCACAGCGGCAAGCAAGCGGTGCGCCACATCGCCGTCTGCGAGCAGGGCATATGCGAGGGCTGCACAGGCGATCAGGATCGCCCAGGCGACGTCGACGTGGCTCGCATCGCGGATCCGCACCTGCAACGCCCAGAGCAGCGCCATCGCCACCGACGCGAGCACCGCGCCAACGGTGAGGAGGGCCCAGACAGAATCGATCACGTCTCGGCTCCGGGAGCGATCACCCGCAGCCCTTCTCGCGTCGCCGCATCCGCGAGCCGACGGTCGTAGCAGAGGAACCCGCGCAGGAGCTCACGACTCATGAGCGCGCTCGCGAGGTGGATCGCGTCGAGCGCGCGGAGCCGCGGGTCGAGCTCGATGGCGATCGACTCGATCTCGTCGTCGACCTCGACCACGCCGAGGGTGACGGCCAGCGCATTCGAGCGGTCGGGGTCGGCGCCTATCCGTCGAGCCACACGATGTAACTCGATCACTCCGACTCGGCTCGTGACGAGTGGGTCTCCGGAGGCTCCGAGGAATCGTGCGAGTGATGGGCTCTCCTCCTCGTCGACGAGAAGCTTGACCGTCGCAGAGGAGTCGAGGTAAAGCAATTTCAGTAGCGCTCGCCTGCGCGGAGCTCCTCGAGCACCTCCGAAGGTGACGCCTGCCCGGGCTTTCGCTTCGGAATCGGCCCCAGAGATCTGAAGTCGAGGCGTGCGCGAGTGATCTTGACCCCTCGCGCCTCGAGCGCGGCGATCTCGTCCTCGCGCTCGCGACGCGGCACCAGCGCCGCGACGACCTTGCCGCGCTCGGTGACCTCGATGGTCTCGCCCGCTTTCACGCGGTCGATGTAGCGCGAGAGGTTCTGTCTCAGCTCCCGAATACCGGCCGCTGCCATTGTGCGTCATAATGTAGCACAATGGTCAGCGGGGACCGGGAACTCCCTTGAACTCGTACTGCAGTGGCTCGCGGCCGGGCTGCACGATCCACGCTTCGCCCGTGCCTTCGCTCTTGTACGCGGCCCACACGCCCTCCGCGACCTTCGAGGGCTCGAGCAACCGATAGCCGCGTCCACCGAGCTCATGCTTGAAGCCAGGCGGTAGCAGCCCCGTGTCAGCCCAGCCCGGACAGACCGCCTGGATTCGAATCCCGCGCTTCCGGAGCTGGGGCGCGACCGAGCGGACGAAACCGACGACCGCGTGCTTCGTCAGGCCGTAGATGGGGTCGTCGGGAATCGCCGTCAGCCCCGCGAGCGAGGCGGTGACGACGATCGTGCTCCCTGTCGGCATCACGCGGTCGAGCCGACGCACGCCGAATACGACGCCGTCGACGTTGACGGCTATCGCCCGCCGGTACTGGTCATCGGTGAGGCTCCCGACACCATTTCCGCCGGTGAGGACCCCCGCGTTCAGACAGGCGAGGTCGACCGAGCCGATGTGCTCCCACGCCTCGGGATCGGTGACGTCGAATCCGTTGACGAGATCGAGCTCCCGCACCCGGAACCCCTCTCCCCGCAGCTTCTCCACGATCGCGCTCCCGATACCACCCGCGGAACCCGTCACCAGCGCCGTCACGGAATCAGAACCACCTTTCCCGTCGATTTGCGTTCCTCGATCAGGCGGTGCGCGTCGCCCGCCTGCTCCAGCGGGAACTCTGCACCCACGATCGGCCGGACAACCCCTCCTTCCCAGAGTCGGAGCACGTCACGCGCTGCCTGCTCGACGAGGGCTGGGTTTCGCCCGATCAGCCGTCCGAGGTAGAAGCCGTGCACGCCGATGTTGCGCCCGACGAGCCAGGTCGGGCTCACGTCCTGCCAGAGCCCGCCCGCGTAGCCGACCGCGACCGCGGTTCCCAGCGGCTCGAGGAGGGAGAGCGAGTCTGTGAACACATCGCCGCCGACGAGATCGAAGACGGCGGCGACGGGCTCGAGCTCGCCGATTTGGTCGTACGTCACGGCTTCGACCGCTCCGAGCGAGCGCGGAAGCTCGAGCTTCTCCTCGCTTCCGACCGCGGCGACGGGTCGGCCGTTCAGCACCTTTACGAGCTGGATCGCAGCCGTGCCGACCGCTCCCGCCGCGGCGGTCACGAGCACCCGCGCTCCGAACGCCACCTTAAGGAGTTGGGTGAGCGGGATCCAGGCGGTGAGGAACGCCATCGGGAATGCGGCGCCCTCGGCGAAGCTCGCGCTTTCGGGCAGCGGAAGAAGCCAGCGCCGGTCGACGACGACCCGCTCAGCATAGCCACCGCCCTCGCTCCGCACGAAGCCCATGACGCGATTCCCGTCGAGCTCGCCCGCGATCTCCGAGCCGAGCACGGCGGGTAACTCGGGCATCTGCGGGTACCGCCCGAGCCGGATCAAGACTTCGGCGAAGTTGATCCCGCACGCGCGGACATCGACCATCGCGCCCCCGTCCTCGGCGGTCGGCTCGGGCACCTCTTGGACGGTCAGCTGCTCGGGACCGCCGGTCGCTTCGAGGACGACGGCTCGCACGAGCGAGGAATTATGCCTAGTGACACTGTGTCACGAGGCCTTCGGTCGATTGAACCAAATGAGTGCGGCGTTCGAACACCCTCTCGTCCAGCATCTCGAGAGAAGGGGGAGGACATGCGGAAGTACCTGATCGGCGTTCTCGCCGTGGCGATCTTCGCCGTGGCGGCGCCGGCAGCGTTTGCGGTTCACGAGGCCAACAACCAGTTCGACCTCGCAGTGACCGCGACAGGACCGGCCGGCGCCGACGGCTCCGGCTCCAGCAACTTCATCAAGGGAGGCACCCAGGGCGGCAACGGGCCGGTCTGGAAGAACCGGGTCGAGGTCTCGGGCTTGAAGCCCAACACGATGTACACCTGGGTCGGGATCGCGATGGGTACCGCCTCGTCGATCTGCTCGTTCACGACCGACGCTTCGGGCTCCGGCGGGTGCGAGAGCGGCGTCAACTCGCGGCTCGGATCCACCGAGATCCGCGAGGGCGGCGTCGCCGGCATTCCGGTGCTACGAGCTGTCAGCTCGACCGACGACGACAACAAGGTCGAAGACGGCGAGATCGAGCGGCGCGGAACCTGCCGCTTCGACCAGAACCCCGGCTGCCAGGCGGGCTAACGCCCAACGGTCGAGCGCCTGTCCCTGCGGCGACAGGCGTCCGCCGCTTCAGTCGATGATCGTAGGGGCCGGGCATGCCCGGCCCCTACGCGTCAGGCCGCTTAGACAGGATGGAGCCGTAGCCCCGAGGGCCGCGGCGTCCGGTCGCTGGCAGAGAGTGGCCGGCGCCTACGCATCTGTCGTGGGTTGCCGGGAGTGGCCCGGTAGAGCCACATACGGAGGTCGC
>JBPCMD010000095.1:0-12875 GCA_051002595.1 Gaiellaceae bacterium | reverse complement strand
GGCTCAGACACTGACAACGTGCCGGTACGCGTCGAGCGCGCGGGTAACGGCGACGCCGCGCTCGATCTCCGCGCCGCGCTCGGCGAGGAGCGCCTCCAGGGCGGAAAGCGCGGTCGTGATGTCGAAGACGTCGTAGTAGCCGATGTGTCCGATCCGGAGCATTCGCGGCGCAAGGTCTCTGTGTCCGCCCGCGACCGTGATCCCGAAACGCTCCCGAAGCGCCAGAACGAGCTCGCGCGCATCCACACCGTCCGGAGTCAGGATCGCGGTGACGATCGCCGATCGCTCCTCGTCGGGAGAGAACAACCTCAGGCCCATCGCCTTCGCCCCTTCCCGGCAGGCGCGTCCCAGAGCGGCGTGACGTGCGAACGCCGCTTCCAGGCCCTCCTCGAGCAGCATCTCGAGCGCTTTGTCCAACGAGACCACGAGCGAGACAGCCGGCGTGAACGGTGTCGTCCCACTCTCGAGCGACGCGCGCAGCTTCGCCCAGTCGAAGTACACCCGCGGCGTCGTCGTGCGAGCGCAGCGTTCCCACGCTCGAGGAGACACGGTGGTGAGCGAGAGCCCGGGCGGTGTCATCAACGCCTTCTGCGATCCGGCGACGACGACGTCGAGACCCCACGCGTCGGTCTCGAGCGGTACCGCCCCCAGGCTCGACACCGCGTCGATCACGGTGAGAGCGCCTGCGTCACGAGCGGCAGCGGCGAGCGCTTGCACGTCGGAGACGACGCCGGTCGAGGTCTCGGAGTGGACGACGAAGACCACCTCGGCGCCCGTTTCCTCGACTCGACTGCGGACGTCCTCTGGCGTCGGGGTCTCGCCCCAGGAGTAGCGCAGGTCGTGGACGTCTGCACCGTACGTGGCGGCGGTGGCGGCCCAGCGCTCACCGAACTCGCCCGCCGACACGGCGAGCACGCGCTCGCCCGAGGAGAGCAGGTTCACGACCGCGGACTCGAACGCTCCCGACCCGGACGCGGTGAACACGAGGACGTCGTTCTGCGTCCGGCACACGTTCTGCAGCCGGCCGAGGAGGCGCGTCACGAGCGCGCGAAAGTCGGGCCCGCGATGGTGGAGAACGGGCTCGGCGCCGGCAGCGAGCACCTCGGGCGGGACCGGGGTCGGGCCGGGGGCCAGCAGATAGCGCTTCTTCGTCATCGAGCCTGAGCCTAGCGCGACCTCATACGCTCGTAGGCGAGATGCTCCTAGTGACACTGTGTCACTTGGCACCTCGTGTTGCCTCCGGACGAGAAGCTCGTTTGCTTAACCGCGAGGCCGATGGCCGGAGAACGAGATGACCTGCTGGAAGGTCGGGCGGTTCGTCCAGCGCATCGTGTCCGGCAGCACGCCGGAGACGAATCTGATGCGCTCCCGTACGGCGTCCGCGCGCCAAGCGGATGGCGCCGGACCCTGCGATCTCTCAAGTTCGGCGGCAGCGGCGTCGATCGCTCCCCACAGCGCGTCGCGGCAGGTTGCGAGCACTCCTGCGCCGCAGTAGCGCCGCGAGTACGGCGTCCGAACCGGCTGATCGAGCAGTGATCTCAGGTCCTTGTCGACGTAGCCGTACCAGCCCGAGACATAGGCGGAGCCGCTCGGGCCCGGGTCATCGCTACGGCCCATGAGCCGCGCGAGGCGATCGACGAGCGGGCCCAGAACGGGGGACATCACCGCGTCGGCCAGCCGCGGCCAGGCCGCATCGAGGACGGCGGCTCCCGGGTCGTCGATCTTGCCGTCGAGGTCGCGGTCGAGCCTGCTCGACCCCGCCACACGCCACGAGTCGACGAGGCTGACCGCCACCTCCGCCCGCGCGCTCGGCGCGTTTCCGGTGCGCAGCACTGCTCTGAGCGCGGGCCACGCGTCTGTCGCGCGCAGATCCTGGGTGGCCGCAGCGTTCATCGCCCCGGTGACGCTTGCGAGCGTGTGCTTGCGACGCACCGCCAGAGCGCTGCGCAGCAGCTCGACGCGATGCACGGACCCGTACGCGAAGTTCGAGTCGGCGGAGCCGACCTCGGCGGCCGGCTTGTTGTTCCAGTTGAGAATCAGACCCGAGGGCGGGTTGACCGCTTGAGCATGCCCCGCGAAGGGCAGGAATCCACGCCAGTCGTACTCGCCCGTGCCGACCGTGGGCAGCGCAGGCTCGGTTCCGGGCGCCCTCAGTGGGAGTCGGCCGCTCGAGAAGAAGGCGATGTCCCGATCGTCCGCGTAGAACCAATTGAAGCTGAACTCGACCGCGCTCATCGACTGGAGGAAGCGCCGCGCGGAGCTGACCCGGCCCGTGTTGAGCTCGTAGAACGGCTTCGAGCTCAGGAGCTCGCGACCACGAGTTGAGCGCTGGCTCGAGATCGCGACCCGCTTTCCCGCCACGGTCGCATAGCCGACGACGGGACCGTGCGTCGTCTCCAGGTAGGAGACGGGCTGGTCCGGCGCGCCTTGCCCTCTGAGCGTTCCGGCGAAGAAGAGCCGCATCGCCGTGCATTGGCCCCGGTAGACGTAGTGCCGATCGTCCGTGCAAAGCGTCTCGACGAAGAGGTCGATGTTGTCCGCCTGCGACGAGGTCGCGCTCCAGGCGAAGTCCGGCCCGCGTCCGATGACGACGAACGGAAGCCCGGGAAAGACCGCGCCGCGCGTGGCGAAACTGGCGCCCTCGAGCTCCATCTCGGCGAAGAACTGCGGGAAGAAGTATCCGACCTGCGGACCGGCGACGAAGAGCGGATGTCCTGTCTCGGAGCGTTTCGCGGAGACGAGAAGGGCGTTCGAGGCAAAGGGTGGCTGCTCGAAGGGCGCCCCGACGAAGCTCCCGTCGTCCACGATCACGCTGCCCGGCGATGTGCTGCTCGGGAGCTCGTAGGAGAAGGCTCCCCGAACCGACACCGGCGCCTCCGAGTCGTTCGAGTCGTGGAGATCGGCGAACACACGTCGCGCTTGGGATTCACCCAGCCGGCCATCGAGCGCGTGCAGGAACATAGCGTTCTTCACCTCCTGGCCCCCGTTCGCGCCGAACCGAGCGGCGATGAGGGCCGCCGAGGCGACGACGTCGTTCGCGGTGAAACGCGCCGCGGGAATGCCCTTGGCCCGGTACCACGCGTTGACTCCGGCCGCATAGCCGTTGACGATCGCCAGAAGCCGCGGCCCGGCTGCTCCTTGCCCGCGAAGCGCATCGAGCTGGTTCGAGAGAAACGCCTCCGCCTCCGCGCTCGGCACGAATGTGCGCCCAGAGAGCGCGAGAGCAAGCGGGTCGAGACCCGGAACATCGAGAGCGGCGGCGCGCGCCGGCCCGCGGATGAGCTGCAGCAGGAGCCCGCGGTCGGCCGCCGTGACCCAGCCTGCGCCGAAGGCGACGTCGACCTCGGTCTTGCCGGTGACGTGAGCGACGCCGAAGCTGTCCCGCACGATCGTCACACCGGCTCGCGGCCGCTCCCGCTTGCGCGCCTTGTCGGCCCCGAGCCCGAGCGGAGAGGGCTTGAAGAACCGTCGCAGGTCCCGCTGAGTCACGCTCCCGCGCAGTGGAGTCAGCCCGTCGTACAGCCTCTCCTGGTCGGTCGTGTTCCGATCGAAGCTGAGACTTCCGTTCTCTCCGGGCGGGAGGATGCTCCAGGCGGACGCTGGCGCCGCGTAATCGCGCTTCGGCGGCGCAGCCTCGAGTGGCGAGAGCATGAGGAGACCGCCGACGACGACCACGACGACCATCGCGGCAGGCCGGTGCACGCGCCGAGCGTACCTCAGGCGCATATGGACGAAAGTACAGTCCTCGAGCGTGGAGGCCCTGCTTGCATTCGGCGCGACGCTTGTCTCCATGCGGCTCTCGGCCGACCTCGCCCGCCGATTTCGCAGGCAGGGCAGGGTCGAGCTCCTGGCGTGGAGCGCCGCCCTCGCCGCGTATGCGCTCGCCGCCGGCGCTCTCGCCTGGGGCGCCGCTGCGGGGTGGAGCGAGCCCGCGTTCCGCGTCTATTACCTCGGTGGCGGCCTCCTCACCGCACCGCTGCTCGGCGCCGGCTCGCTGCTCCTCGCCGGCCGGCGCTGGGCCGGGCCGCTCGCACTCGCGTACGTCGGCCTCGCGCTTGGGGTCGCGCTTGCCGTTCCGCTCGAAGCCCCCATTTCGGGGACGGACGTTCCCGAAGCGCAGGATGTTCTCGACCTCTGGCCCGCTCGCGTTCTCGCAATCGCCGGCAACTCGCTGGGAACGCTGGCCGTGGTCGTCATCGCGCTGGCGACGATCCGCCGCCGGCCGCTCGGAAACGCGCTCATCCTCGCCGGAGTGGGAGTCGCCGCCCTCGGCAGCGGGCTGGGGGGTCTGGGAGTGGGCGCCCTGGCGCCGATTCTCGCGGTCGCCGCGCTCCTGCTCTACGCGGGATTCGTCGTGCCGGCTGGAACGGGGTTTCACCGGAGATGACGCAGGGGCGAGTCATGCCTCGCCTCTGCGCGTCAATCCTCGCCGTCCCTGACCCGCGCAGAGCCCTCGTCGTGACCGGAGCGCCGTTCGCGCAGCCAGACCGCGATCAGGACGCCCGCGACCAGCAAGAAGACGAGCGCTTCGACGAGAGCGCCCGCGAGCCCCCCGTGGGCGACTATCCCTGCGAGAGCAGCCATAGCCCTCCGACGGTGTACAGCACCATCAGCCCGAGCATCGGGTACTGAGAGCGCAGCGCGTCACGTCTGCTCTCGAACAGAGAGACCGCTCGGTCATGCGCGATCGCGAGCCCGGCCACGTGGCCGACGACGAGCGCGGCGACCTGCACGTACCAGACGGTCTCGGGCGAGACGATCGCGAGATTCGGCGCGAAGTCGACCGTCCCGAAGAGATCTCTGCCGCGGCCGAACGGGTCCGACATGAGCATGAAGATGAACTGCCCCTGGATGACGAGCAGCGAGAAATAGTGGGCCACCAGATACGCGAAGGCGATCGGGACGAGGGGGAGCACGAACTCGGTCGCGAGCGAGCGTGGCGCGTGCACGAGCAGACGTGCGCCCGAGACCGCGACCAGATACGTGAAGACCACCGCGCCGACGAAGACCGCCAGGCCGACGACGCTCACGAAGGTCGTCGCGAGATCGACCACCCACTCCGACTCGTCCGCCAGGTTCGCGCGGACCTCTCCGAGCAGGTTCTGCCACGTGGTCGAGCGGCTGAAGCCGTCGAAGCTGGTCGATCCGAGCAGAACGGCGACGAAGACGAGCGTCCCCGGCACGCGCTCCGCGCCGACGAGCCCGGCGAACGGCCAACGCCCGACGATCGCCCCGTCGCGAACGGCGAAAGGGGCGATTCTCGCTAGAAGCGAGAAGGCGACTGCGAACCCCTCCCCGCCCTTGCTCCAGGCGTCCCGGCCGAACACGGCCATCCCAGCCAGTGCCCAGTAGGAGTAGAGCGCGATGGCGACACCCAGGGTGCGGGGATAGGCCGGTCGCGGGTGGGCGAGCTCGAGCGCGACGAACGCGAAGACGGCGAGGGCAGCCGGATAGCGGCCGTAGCGCCAGGGGGAGTCGAGGACCGGGCCGGCGACGCGGCCGGTTCGCTCGATCGCCCACACGATCGCGTCCGCGATCGCCCGCCAGGGGCTGAGCACGCGCCAGACATCCCCGAGAAGCACGGACAGGAGCGGGAGCCCGAGCCAGAAGATCACGTAGACGAACGTGGGCGCGAAGTTCAGGAGCTCGAGCGTCGTCCCGAGGAGCGCCGTCGCCAGAGTGAGGACGAGCAGCGCCACCGAGACGGCGCCGAGGACGATGCGGAGAGCACGTGAGACGAGCACCATCTGGAGCGCGCCGGTAGTCGTCGTCCGTCCTCGTAGCGGCCGAGTAGCGGCCGCCGCCAGACCGCCCCGAGAAAAACGAAGGAGACGACGAGGACGATCGCCGCGGTCGTGAAGAAGAGGGACTCGGGAACCGGAAGGTCGCGGACACCCCCGATCCCGTGGGCAACAAGCCTCACTGCTTAGAGCCCCCAACGCGGTGAACGGCCATGTCGCGATGCGGCCCTGGATACCATGATGCAGCGTCCTCGGTCGCGCCACTATCAGCTGATATGGGCACTCCCTGCGTCCTTGCCTCACGGCGTCCAGCATCCGCCTCGCGACGGGCGATCACCACGTTAAGAGCTCGTGACGGTCAGGTCTGCGATCTGGGCGCCTCGGTCCTCGAGCTCGACCTCGAAGCGCCCGGGCACGGTCGCCCGAAAGCGAATCCGCGCCGTGCCGCCGGCGGCGACGTCCCGCATGATGTCGTAGCCGTGCAGGTGCACATGGTCGGCGACGTCAGAGGTGACGACGAGGACGACACGGTCGCCCTTCTGCACGGTCTCGCGGACGATCCCGCCCTTCGGAGACCCACCGACGACTCGCACCCGCACGATCGTCGGCTGCTCCACCTCGGTCGTCGTAGTCGTAGTCGTGGTCGTCGTCGCCTTGGTCGTGGTCGTCGTCGCCTTGGTCGTGGTGTCGGTCGTTGTCGGGATGGTCGGCTGCGTTCGGGTCGTGGACTCGGTCGTGCCCACCTCGTCGTCTCCTCCGCATGAAGCGAGCGCGAAGCCGCCGACGAGCAACGCGACCATGGCGCAGAGAGCGACCGAGAACCGACGCAAGGCCACGGGGAAAGAGTAGATGCGCTCTGCGGACGAAACCGCGCGTGTCTAGCGCAGCGCCGCGCGAGCCACGGGCGCCCAGCGCACCGAGAACTCGGGATTGATCTCGAGCGCGCGCTCGTACCACTCTCGCAGCGCGCCGCGGTTACCAGCGCAGCCCTCGGCGTAGCCGCGATGGAAGTAGAGAAGCGGATGCTTCGTGTCGAGACGCAGCGCGCTCCGGGCGAGAGGCAGCGCCTCGCGACAGCGGCCGGCGCGAGCGAGCGACCAGGCCAAGGCGTCGTCGCCGTAGATCGAGGGCCGCGCCACGCGCGCTCGCCGCGCGAGCTCGACGGTCTGCCGAGGACGGATGCGCTGATCCGCGAGATACACGGCAGACTCGAGATCGACCTGCACCCCGTTTGCCTGCAGCAAGCGGTCGATCACCGCGATCGTCGCCCGCTGGCGCCGTGCCTCCGCGTGCCGACCGGCCCGCTCGAGCAGGTCAGCGTGGAGAGCGACCGCCTGCTGGGTCGGAACTGCGTCGACGGCGCGTCGCGACTCCGCTAGCGCACGGCCGAACATCCCTCGTGATGCTTCGATCTGCGCGAGCTCGAGCCGAGCGGCCGGATACCCGGGAAAAACGCGGAGCGCGGTTCGCGCGTGACGCGTCGCCGCTTGCGGCCGGCCGAGCGCCAGCTCGAGCTTGGCGATCTCGACGAGGGTGAACGCCGTGGCCTCCCCCTGGCCTGCCGCGGCGTCGAATGCGAGCCGCATTGCGGCCAGAGCGCCGACGGGGTCACCGGTCAGCTCACGGGCGTAGGAGACGCGCGCATACGAGGCGAGACCGGGCCGCAGCGTGACCATCCGTTGGAACGCTGCGAATGCGGCGTCGTAGCGGCCGAGCTCGACGAGCGCGTCGCCGATGACGCCGTAAGGTCGACCCGAGCCGGAGAGAAGCAGCCGCGCCCGGCGCCCGTACGCGAGAGCCTTCCGAAACTCGTGCCGGATGAGGGCGAGCGAGCCCAGGCCGAGCACCGCGTTCGCATCGTTCGGCCCAGCCTGGAGCGCGCGCCGGAGCGCCGCCTCCGAACGGGGCAGATACGACGGATCCGCCGTCTCGCGCCAACGGAGCTGGTACGCGAAACCGAGCTGGGTCAGCAGATCGGCATCGCCGGGACGAGACCGAATCTGCGCCTCGAGCCCGGCGATGCCGGTGCTGGTGATACCTCCCGCCGCCCCCGCGAGCGCCTGATCTGCGAGCGCTCGGGGAACGGCGGTCGGAGGTCCTGCGGACGGAGACTCGGCGAGGACGCCGCCGACAAGAGCCCCCAGAGCGAGCGCCACCGCAACGGCGCCCCCCAAGAGCACGGTCGTCGAACGCCTCATTCCGAGTCTCCGCCCATCCATCCCCTACTTGTGTCCCGTGTGCTCGTAGCCGCGATTCGGGATCGCCGCATACGGGAACTGTGAGAGGAACGCGTTGTCGGCGTTGGTCTGCACCCCGTCCGAGATGGTGTCGTTCGGCGGGAGGTTGCACAGGCCGAGAGCCGCGTTCAGGATCGGGCCGTAGCCGCACGCGAAGGCACGGATCTCGATGTCCGCCACGTCGTCGATGAGCCTACGTCCGTTCGGGAAGCCCTGGAAGTCGCCTGCCAGGACGCCCAGCGGGTTCGGATTCGCCGTCGGCGCGATCGCCGTGTTGAGTCGCAGGAGATCCGCCTTCGTGTTGCCGGTGAAGTTGAGCGTGGGCACGCCCGTGAGCAGCACCGCGACGAGATCGTCACGGTTGGTCGTGGGCGCGTCCATCACCGGCGGTCCGTAGAGGACGTTGAGGAGCGTGGACAGCTCCGGCGAGCGGTAGCGCGCGAGGAACTGCTCGTCATCCTCCGGGTCGGACGCGTTCCAGAAGTCCTTCTGCCCGATGGGGATGACGACCTCGTTGATCAGCGGGTTCCCGAGCCGGGAGACCTGAACCCACTCTCCCGAGTTCGAGACCGTGCCGTCGCCGTTCAGCACGCGCATCGCCTGCCGGCTCGTGCTGGCGTAGATTCCGATCGTCCCGTTGGCGTTCGGGGCCTGGACGAGGTCCGTCTTCGGCACCTGCAGGGCGATCGTATGGACGTTGTAGTTGAGCAGCCCGTCAACGCCGGCCTCGGCATTCGCCGGTGGCTTGATGGCATGGAACGGGTTGAACGGCCTCAGCCCCAGGAGGTCGAAGCCCGACCCGAGGTCGAAGAAGAACGGATCGTCGCGTGGGCCGGCGAAGGCCAGCCGGTCGCCACCGAGGTTGGTCACTCCCTTGGTCAGGTTGTAGACCGGGTTCGAGCGAGGGCCAATGTTGGCCGGCGCAACGCGCAAACCGCCTCCGGCGGTCCCGGTCCCGGTGGGAGTGACCTGCGTCGAGCCGATCTGTGTGATCTTCTCGATCGAGTACGTCTGCTTGACGTTCAGGTCCGGATCGGTCTGGAAAGTGATCGGACCAGTGTTGTAGAGGAACGTGTTCGGGTTCGAGACGGTCGTCTTGAACCTGAACCGATAGGTGATGTCGTCGCGAGCATCACCGTCGTTGTCGACGTGGATCTCATATCGGGCAGTCGGATCGAACCGGTAGTAGTTCGGACCGCCCGCCGGATCCTCGAACGGGATGAAGTTCGCGATGATCGTCACCGTATTCGGCTTGTTCGGACTCACGAACGCGTACAGGTCCGTGTTGTCGACCGCCGGGTCGTCCGCGATCAGCGGCGCTTCCCGGTGGCTCGACGCTGTTGCGCCGGATGGACCGGCTACGCCAACAAAAGCAGCCGCCGCCACGGAAGCGACGACGACCCCAGCGAGCGCGAGGAGCAGCACTCCTCTCCGCATATGTTCTCCTTTCCCAGGGAACTAGACGCCCTGGTTCGGCCCGGCGAGCGTTCCGGTTCAGACGAACAGCACGGTGACAGTCACCCGCGACGCGGAGACTGTCACCGGCTTTTCAGCCGGGTGCGGACAAGCTCGGAGACGATGCGTGGGTTGGCGTTGCCCTGCGTCTCTTTCATCACCTGGCCCACGAAGAAGCCGAGTAGACCGTCTTTCCCGTTTCTGTATGCCTCGACCTGCCCAGGGCTCGCCTCTAGGACGCGCGCCACGATCGGGTCGAGAGCGCGTTCGTCCGACAGGGCCTCCTGAGCCAGATAGGGATCCGCGGAGAAGCCCGGCTCGGCGAGCTTCGAGATCGCCTCGTCGAATGCCGCCCGCGGGATGCGCTCCCGCGCCTCGACCAGCCTCGCGAGCTCCTTCGCGGAGACAGCGGATCGATCGAGACCGGCGCCGACGACGTTGTTCGCGATCACGTTCGCCGCCGCGATCTTCTCGGCGCCGGCCGCGACGGCGTTCTGCCAGAGCGAGTCGAGACCACCTGTCACCAGCACGGTCGCCCGCTCGAGCTCCAGCTCGCCCTGCAGCCGGCGGATGCGCGCTGCGGGAAGCTCGGGGAGCTCGGAGCGGAGCCGCTCGACGAGCTCGGCGGGCGGCTCGATCGGGACGAGATCCGGCTCGGGGAAATAGCGATAGTCGTCGGCCTCCTCCTTCGCGCGATGCGGCGTCAGGGCCCCGGTGGCGGCGTCGAAGTCGTACGTCTCCTGACGTACGGTCCCGCCGGATTCCCAGACCGCGATCTGCCGCGCGATCTCGGCGTCGATCCCACGCGCGACGAACGTGAACGAGTTCATGTTCTTGAGCTCGGTGCGCGTGCGCAGCTCCTTGGCGCCGGTTGGCCGCACAGACACGTTGGCATCCACGCGCAGCGTCCCCTTCTCCATCTCCGCGTCGGAGATCCCGAGCTCGGTGATCGTTTGACGAAGGATCTGCAGAAACCGTTTGGCCTCCTCCGCCGAGCCGATGTCGGGCGCGGTCACAATCTCGACGAGCGGGGTGCCGGCGCGATTGAAGTCGACGAGCGAGTAATCGGCTCCGCGGATCCTGCCGGTGCGTCCGCCCACGTGGACGGTCTTTGCCGCGTCCTCCTCGAGATGCGCGCGGACGATCCCGACCACGCTGTCACCCTCTGCAGTAGGCACTAGCACTTTGCCATTGATGCAAAACGGGAGATCATATTGTGAGATCTGATAGCCCTTTGGATTGTCGAAGTAGAAGTAGTTCTTGCGGGAGAAGACCGCGTGTTCTGCGATCTCGCAGCCGAGCGCGAGTCCCAGCTTGAGCGTCCACTCGACCGCCGTCCGGTTTACGACCGGGAGCGCGCCGGGCAATGCAAGGCACACCGGGCAGGTCTGGGTGTTCTCGGCCGCCCCGTACCGCACCGGGCACCGGCAGAACATCTTCGTCCGCGTCTTCAGGTGGACGTGGACCTCGAGCCCGATCACCGGCTCCCAGGTCATGCGCTCCTCGTTGGGCTCTGACCCATGGGGTCTGACCCCGCGCGCCAGCGCTCCGGCACGGTGTCGAACTCGAGCGCCTGCTCGAGCGCGTGGCCTACGCGGAAGAGGAGGTTCTCGCCGAACTGCGGCCCGATGAGCTGAAGGCCGACCGGCAGGCCCTCTGAGAGGCCGCACGGAATCGAGATGCCCGGCAAGCCCGCGAGACACGAGGGGATGGTCAGCAGGTCGCTCGCGTACATCGCGAGCGGGTCGGCCGCGCGCTCGCCCACCTTGAACGCAACCGTGGGCGACGTGGGAGAGACGAGGACGTCGAACCGCGCGAGCGCTTCGCGATGCTCCTCGATGATGAGGGCACGCACCTTCTGCGCCTGGCCGTAGTACGCGTCGTAGTACCCCGAGGAGAGCGCGTAGGTGCCGAGCATGATCCGGCGCTTGGGCTCAGGACCGAAGCCCTCGTCACGGGTCCGGTCGACCATTTCCTGATAGCTCGCTCCGTCGGCCCGCTGGCCATAGCGGACGCCGTCGTAGCGCGCCAGGTTCGACGACGCCTCGGCGGGAGCGATCAGGTAGTAGCACGGCATTCCGTACCGGACGGAGCGTGGGAGCGAGCACTCCCCCACCTCCGCGCCGAGCTCCTCCGCGAGCCCGATCGCTCGCTCGACTGCGTCCGTCACCCCCAGCTCGATGCCTTCGGCCTCGTTCAGCTCCGTCGGCACCCCGATGCGTATGCCTGCGAGCGATTCGCTCTCCGGCAGGCGTACGGCCTCGGGCAGCTCCGCGGTCGTCGAGTCGAGAGGGTCGCGCCCGGCAATGATCGAGTACAAGAGCGCGACATCGCGCACCGTCTTGGCAACCGGGCCGACTTGATCGAGGCTCGACGCGAAGGCGACGACCCCGTAGCGGGAGATGCTCCCGTAGGTCGGTCGCAAGCCGACGTTTCCGCAGAGCGCCGAGGGCTGCTTGATCGACCCGCCCGTGTCCGAGCCGAGCGCCCACGGCGCAAGCCCGGCCGTCACCGCCGCCGCCGAGCCACCGCCCGAGCCTCCCGGCACGCGCAGGGGATCCCAGGGATTGCGGGTCGGGCCGTACGCCGAGTTCTCCGTCGAGGAGCCCATCGCGAACTCGTCCGTGTTCGTCTTGCCGAGGAGCCCGAGCCCGGCGGTCTTCACCCGTGCGGCCACAGTCGCGTCGAAGGCGGGCACGTAGCCCTCGAGGATGCGCGACCCCGCGGTCGTCTCCACGCCCTTCGTGGAGATGACGTCCTTGAGCGCGATCGGGACGCCGTCATCGTCGCTCTCCACGGTCCGCAAGAAGCAATGCAGCTCCCCATCGCGCTCAGCGATCGCGTCGAGGTAGGCGCTTCGAAGCTCCGCGGCCGTGAGCTCGCCGCGTCGGAGCAGATCGCCGGCGTCCTCAGCAGTCAGGCGAAGGGTGTCGACTACTGGCGCCATGCGGGAACCCGGAACAACCCGTTCTCGGCCTGCGGCGCGTTCGCGAGCACATCCTCCAGAGGAAGCGAGTCGCGAGGAACGTCGTCCTCCCAGCCATTCACAAGATCGAGCGGGTGCAACGTCGGTGGCACATCCGCGAGATCGAGCTCCGAGACGACGCTGACCGCGTCGAGGATCTTCCCGAGCTCGTCCGTCAGCTGCGCGATCTCGTCCTCGGTCAGCGCCAATTGCGCGAGCTTCGCGACGTGGAGCACCTCTTCTCTGGATATGGCCATCTCGATGACCCTTTCAGGAAAACGGCGTGATCTCTGGGGGATACCGGTATCACACCCCCGGAACTCCCGGAACCGCCCAGACATGAAGGGGTTTGCATTTCGCGCGGCAGGAACTCGCGCTAGCGAGTTCCTGCCTGGCGCAAAATCAGCTCGTCGCTGCCATCACGTTCGCGGCCTGGGCACCCTTGGGCCCCTGGACGACCTCGAACTCCACACGTTG
>JBPCMD010000094.1:0-7065 GCA_051002595.1 Gaiellaceae bacterium | reverse complement strand
CTTCGGGATGGTCGCCTCGACGCATTGGCTCGCCTCGCAAGCTGGAATGTCGGTGCTCGAGCGAGGCGGGAACGCCTTCGACGCCGCCGTGACGACGGGATTCGTCCTGCAGGTGGTCGAGCCTCATCTGAACGGGCCCGGCGGCGAGATGCCGGCGGTCTTCTACTCGGTCGAGCAAGACGAGGTGCGCGTTCTCTGCGGGCAGGGAGTCGCTCCTCGAGCGGCGACGATCGAGCGCTTCCGCGAGCTCGGGCACGAGCTCGTTCCCGGTACCGGCGTGCTTGCAGCGTGTGTTCCGGGCGCGTTCGGCGCCTGGCTTCTCCTCCTCCGGGAATATGGAACCTGGCGGCTCGAGGACGTCCTGGAGCTCGCCGTCGGCTACGCGGAGGGCGGCTATCCGCTGGTCCGGGGAGTTCGGCTGACGATCGACCGGACCGAGGAGCTGCTCGCGACCTGGCCCGGCTCGCGCGATCTGTACCTCCCCGCGCCCGAGGTCGGCTCGCTCTTTCGCAACCCGGCGCTCGCCGCGACCTATCGCCGCATCGTCGACGAGAGCCGCAGCGGCTCGCGCGAGGAGGAGATCGAGCGCGCGCGGCTCGCGTTCTACGAGGGCTTCGTCGCCGAGGAGATCGACCGCTTTTCGGCCTCCGAGGAAGGACTTCTCACCGGCACCGACCTCGCGAGCTGGGAGCCGACCTTCGAGCCGGCGGCAGCCTTCGATTACGGTGGGCTCACGGTCTGCAAGACGGGAGCGTGGGGAACCGGCCCCGCCGCCCTGCAGCAGCTCGCGCTGCTCCAAGGCTTCGATCTCGCCGAGCTCTCGGAGGCCGAGCTCATCCATATCGTGACGGAGTGCGCAAAGCTCGCGTTCGCAGACCGCGACGCGCTGTACGGCGACGCAGAGGTGCGGCTCGACATCCTGCTCTCGGAGGAGTACTCGACGGAGCGCCGCGCGCTGGTGGGGGAGGACGCGTCAGAGGAGTATCGGCCTGGCTACGGCCGACTTCCACAGATCCTTGACGCGACCACGCCGGTCGGAGCCGGTGAGCCGAGCCGCGGCACCGTCCATCTCGATGTCGCCGACCGCTTCGGCAACGTGTTCTCGGCGACACCCAGCGGCGGCTGGCTCCAGAGCTCTCCGGTTATCCCCTCCCTCGGCTGGCCGCTCGGAACCCGCGCGCAGATGTTCTGGCTCGAGGAGGGGCTGCCGTCATCGCTGAGACCCGGCGCCCGGCCGCGAACGACGCTCTCACCCGGCCTCGCGCTTCTCGACGGCAAGCCATATCTCGCCTGGGGAACCCCCGGCGGCGACCAGCAGGAGCAGTGGGCGCTGCACGCCTTCCTTCGCCATGTCGACCTCGGCCTCGACCTCCAGGCGGCGATCGACGCGCCCGAGTTCCACACCGACCATCTGATCTCGTCCTTCTACCCGCGCGGGTTTTCGCGGAAGTCGCTTGCGCTCGAGTCGCGCGTGGGCTCGCGCACGGTCGCGGATCTTCAGCGCCGAGGCCACGACGTGACGCTCTGGCCGCCGTGGTCGCTCGGGCGCGTGATTGCGGTCGCGCGCGAGCCGGACGGGCTCCTGAAGGCGGCGGCGAACCCGCGTGGAATGCAGGGCTACGCCGCGGGTCGCTAGCTTCTTCCGTATGGCGACCGAGCGCACGCGCACGTACTCGTGGGAGGATCCGCTGGCGCTGCACGGCAAGATGGGTGGGCGGTCAGGCCTCGAGGTGATGCAGATGATGGTCTCCGGCGAGCTGTCCCCGCCGCCGATCGCGGAGACGCTCGGCTTTCGGCTCGTCGAGGCAGCTCCGGGACGGGCGGTCTTCGAGTGCGAGCCCGCCGAGTTCCACTACAACCCGATCGGAACCGTCCATGCGGGTCTGGCGACGACGCTGATGGACTCGGCCATGGGCCTCGCGTTCGTGACGACGCTGGAGGCCGGCATGGCGTGGACGACGCTCGAGCTGAAGGCGAACTTCACGCGGGCGATGACCGCCGACACCGGCCTCGTGCGCTGCGTCGGAACGATGATTCACCCCGGTCGCAAGGTGGCGACGACCGAGGCGCGGATCGAGGACGCCGCTGGGCGCCTCTACGCGCACGGCACGGGCACGATTCTCGTGCTTGGCTAATTACAGTCGTCTCGGCATCGTCGCAGTTCTGCGATCGCCCGATGCTCAGCTGCTCTGGTCGGATTCCTCGTCTCCGTCGTGGCGATGAGTTGATCGCGCCACTCGATGCGGATTGCCACGCTGCGCGAGCCTTCGAGTCTTGTCTACCCGGCGCGAGTGGACAACGCCCTGCCGAATCCGCTCCTCAGGCGTCAGCGCAAGTCGCGCTTTCATGAGCTTAGATCGAAGCCCCAGTTACCGTGTTACTCTCGGTCGATGCGTCGCGACGAGAAGGCTGCTCCATTGTCCCCGGTAGCCTCGCGGCGCGCTCGCGTCTAGACGCAGACCGGCGCCGCCGCGACTCCTTTCTAGACTCACCCACCATGGATCCGCTCTATGCGCCCGAGGGCGTCGAGGCCCGCTGGCAGAAGACCTGGGAGGAGGAGGGCCTCTATCAGTCCGAGCCGGGCGCCGAGCGGGAGACCTTCGTCATCGCGATCCCGCCGCCGAATGTCACCGGCAACCTGCACATGGGGCACGCTCTGAACGCGTCGATCCAGGATCTGTTGATCCGCTGGCATCGCATGCGTGGCTTCTCGGTGCTCTGGCAACCGGGGTACGACCACGCCGGCATCGCGACTCAGAACGTCGTCGAGCGCGAGCTTCAGAAGGAGGGGCTGAGCCGGCACGACCTCGGCCGGGAGGCGTTCATCGAGCGGACGTGGGAGTGGCTCGAGCACTACGGCGGCGTGATCATCGGGCAGCTGCGCCGGCTCGGGTCGTCGCTCGACTACCGGCGCGAGCGGTTCACGATGGACGAGCGCTACGTCCGGGCGGTGCTCAGGTTCTTCGTGCATTTGCACGGGCGCGGGTTGCTCTACCGGGCCAACCGCATCGTCAACTGGTGCCCGCGCTGCGCGAGCGCGATCTCCGATCTCGAGGTCAACCACGTCGACGAGAATGACACGCTCTACACGATCCGCTACCCGCTCGCCGACGGCAAGGGTGGGCTCACGATCGCGACGGTGCGCCCTCCGACCATGCTCGCGGATGTCGCTGTCGCGGTGCATCCCGACGACGAGCGCTATCGTCACCTGGTCGGCAGGGAGGCGATCGTCCCCGTCGCCGAGAGGCGGGTTCCGATCATCGCCGACGACCGCGTCGATCCGGAGTTCGGGACCGGCGCTGTCAAGATTACCCCTGGGCACGATCCGATGGATTTCGACATCGGACGCACGCACGGGCTTCCCGAGCTCACCGTGATCGGCCTCGACGGGAACATGAGCGAGGACGCGGGGGTCTTTGCAGGACTCACCCAGGAGGACGCCAACCGCCAGATCGTCTCGATCCTCCGCGAGCGGGATCTGCTTGTCTCCGCGGAGCCCTATCGCCACTCCGTCGGGCACTGCGATCGCTGCGACTCGCGGATCGAGCCCCTGATCACGCTGCAGTGGTGGTGCGAGATGACCGAGCTCGCCGCTCCGGCGATCGAGGCGGTGCGTGGCGGGCGAGTCCGCTTCCGCCCCGAGCGCTATACGGACGTGTATCTGCGCTGGATGGAGTCGATTCGCCCCTGGTGCGTCTCGCGCCAGCTCTGGTGGGGGCATCGGATTCCGGTCTGGTACTGCCCGGACGAGCACATGACCGTCGCCGAGTCCGAGCCCGAGGCGTGCGGCGAGTGCGGATCGAGCGAGCTACGCCAGGACGAGGACGTCCTCGACACCTGGTTCTCCTCGGCCCTGTGGCCGTTCGCGACGCTCGGCTGGCCGGAGGACACGCCGGAGCTCCGCGCCTGGTACCCGAACGACGTCAGCTCGACCGACCGCGGGATCATCTTCCTCTGGGAGGCGCGGATGCTCATGGCCGGGCTCGAGCTCATGGGCGAGATCCCGTTCCACACCGTCAACATCCACTCGACGATCAACGCGTCTGACGGGCGCCGGATGTCCAAGAGCCTCGGCACCGGAGTCGATCCCTTGGAGCCGATCGACGAGTACGGAGCGGACGCCACGCGCTACGGCCTGCTCAAGAACTCCTCCACGCAGGACGTCCGGTTCTCGTACGGCGCGATCGAGGAGGGCCGCAAGCTCGCGAACAAGCTCTGGAACGTGTCGCGGTTGATCCTGCAGAACGCCGAGGGGGCGGACTCCGCGGCCGCGCCGCGCGACCTCGAGGAGCGCTGGATTCTCGCGCGCATCGAGTCGACGCGCGCCGAGGTCGAGGACACGTGGACTCGGTACGAGTTCGCCGCCTCCACGGACGCGCTCTACCACCTCATCTTCGACGACTTCTGCGACTGGTACGCCGAGGCGATCAAGCCGCGTCTGTACGAGGACGATCCGGACGCCGCGGCGACCGCGCTGGCGGCGCTCGAGCGGCTGCTCGTGCTCCTGCATCCGGTGATGCCGCATGTGACAGAGGAGATCTGGTCGCAGCTCCCGAATCGTGACGCGCGCCTCATCGTCTCGGCCTGGCCGGAGCCCGACGCGAGCTTCGCGGAGGAGGCGGGAGCGCTGGACCGCGTGCAGGAGGCGGCGCAGATCTTCCGCCGAAGCGGCGTCGAGATCGAGCTCGCCTCCGACGACGAGCGGCGCGTCTTCCGCGCGGTGGTGCGACCGGAGCGGACGAAGGTGGATGGAAACCGGGACGCGGAGGTCGCACGCCTACGCAAGGAGGTCGCCCGCGGCGAGGGCATGCTCGCGAACGACCGCTTTGTCCAGAACGCGCCCGCCGAAGTCGTCGCTGCCGAGCGCGAGAAGCTCGAGCGCTACCGCCGCGAGCTGGCAGCGCTCGAAAGCTAGCGCGAGCTCTACGATCCCGCGGTGTCCGCCGTCGAGTGGCTCGACTCGCTCAGCCCGTGGCCGAGGGACGGCTTCGGGCTCGAGCGCATGCAGGCGCTCCTTTCCGAGCTCGGCGATCCGCAGCTCGCGTTTCCCGCGGTGCACGTCGTCGGCACCAACGGCAAGTCGACCGCGACGATCACGATCGAGCAGCTGCTGCTGTCCGAGGGGCTCTCCGTCGGCGCGACGATCTCTCCGCACGTCGCGAGCTGGAGCGAGCGGATCCGCCTGGACGGGGAGGAGGCTGACTTCGAGGACGCGGTGGCGCGCGTTCGGCCCGTCGCGGAGAGACTCGTCGCGACGCAGTTCGAGGTCGTGACTGCGGCTGCGCTTGCGCTCTTCGCGGCCGCACAGGCGGACGCAGCCGTCGTGGAAGCCGGCCTCGGTGGACGTCACGATGCGACGAACGTCCTGCAAACACGGGTCGTCCTGCTCACGAACGTCTCGCTCGAGCACACCGACGTCCTCGGCGACACGCTCGAGGCGATCGCGTGCGAGAAGCTCACGGTCGCGCAGGCGAACAGCATCGTGTTTCTCCCCGACGAGACGCATGCGCGCCTCGTGCCTGCGGGCGAGACCCGGCTCGGGGGCGCGCGGGAGGCTGCTGAGGCGTTCGTCGGACACGCGATCGCCGCGTCCCCGGAGGTCGCTCTCCCCGGCCGCTTGGAGCGTCGCGGCGAGACCGAGATCCGAGACGGTGCTCACAATCCCGACGGTGCTCGCTACCTCGTCGACCGGCTTTCGCGTGACGACCACACGCTCGTCGTGTCGATCCTGTCGGACAAGAACGGCGACGAGATGCTGCGCGAGCTCCGGCGAGCTGGGTCACGACTTGTCGCGACCAGGTCCTCATCGCCGCGGGCGCTACCAGCCGCTGAGGTCGCCGAGCTCGCCGAACCGCACTTCGACCTTGTCGAGTCCGTGACCGATCCCGTGGATGCGCTCCGCCGGGCGCACCAGCTGGGGGAGCCGGTGCTTGTGACAGGCTCTCTCTATCTGCTGGGAGACATCGCCGCCGGAGAACGGGAGTGAGAGCCGCGGGCCGGCTGAACGGCCTGCTGGAGCGGCTGGCGGTCCTCGCGTTTGCGGCGATCATCGTTGCGCTGATCATTGGCGCATCCTTGGCGCTCGGCTATCTAGTGGGCAAGCTTCTGCTATGACCGTGCCTTCAATGCAATGCAGCCCATGGCGATCATGACCGGGATGTCACTGCCACCTGCCGCGATCCGCGATTGGCCGCCCGACTGGACGCTGCTTCGCAACATCGCGATCGGCTTTGTCGCAGTCCTCTGGCTCGCGACCGCCTTCTGGACGTTCAAGGACGCGCGGCGGCGGATCGGCAACCCCTTGCTGGTCGCGCTCGCGACCCTCCTCGGTCTCGGTCTGCCGTTCGTCGGGCCGATCATCTACATGTTCTTCCGTCCGCCGGAGTATCTGCAGGATGTGCACGAGCGCTCTCTCGAGATCAAGGCGATGGAGGAGCGTCTGGTGCAGCTCGACCAGCGCTGCCCGGTGTGTAGAGCCCGCGTCGAGTCGACGTATCTCCTGTGCCCGGTCTGCACGACTCGCCTCAAGGCGGCCTGCTCGTCCTGTGGCCAGCCGCTGGATGCGCTCTGGCAGGTGTGCCCGCACTGCGCGACGCCGGTCGAGCACGTTCTGCCTACGCTCGAGGACGTATCGAGGACGCGCAGCTTGCCGCAACAGCAGCGCCAACTGCCTGAGTAGCATCTAAACTCGCCGACCGATGGCCCGCGAAACGACGCTCGTCTTGGTCAAGCCCGACGGCATGGAGCGCCGGCTCGCCGGCGAGATCATCTCCCGTTTCGAGCGCCGTGGGCTCGGGCTCAAGGGAGCGCGGCTGCTCAAGATCGCCAAGCCGATGGCCCGCGAGCACTACGCAGAGCACACCGGAAAGCCATTCTTCAAAGGGCTCGTCGACTTCATCACGTCCGGCCCCGTGCTCGCGTTGGCGGTGAGCGGGGAGTCGGCGATCTCGGTCGTGCGGACGATGATGGGGGCGACCAATCCGCTCGACTCCGCCCCCGGGACGATCCGCGGCGACTTCGCGCTGGAGCTCTCGGAGAACATCGTCCACGGCTCGGACTCGAAGG